>SOJG01000099.1 GCA_004375885.1 Dehalococcoidia bacterium | reverse complement strand
CTATATGAATGGAGGGAGGGAGATTGGACTTATACGGATCCGGATTTCGGGTACTCATTCAGGATCTACGATATAGAGGTAGACCCGGGCCTTGATGACGCACTGTTCGAGCCTTAGGCGCTGTAAGCTATAGCCATTTGCCGCAACCGCACCGCAGAAGCTGGAACTGGCGCTACGTAGCCGGCCGACGCGCTTTCGGAAGCTGTACCCGGTTGGTCCGCGGAGTTTCGCTCCTTCGGCCTTGCTCACGACAAGCTCAGGCGGGATCAGTTCTTCGCCCCGGCTTGTCAGGGCGAAGAATGAGATGGGGGGAAGGGGTCAGAATCCCGAGAGGTGGATGAGTCAGAATAACGTGAGCAGCGGGAAGATGCCCGTTCTGAATCGGCGACCATGAATTGAAGAGAATGATGAGCTGTTCTTTCGGGGAAGAACAGTTCGTTGCTTACTCAGGTCTTGGTATTTCCTGCCTTGCTCAGAGCAGAGGCCAGGGCTTCGGCAATATTCTCTACGAATATGAATTGCAGCTCTTCCTTAACCTCTTTGGCGACTTCTTCCAGGTCCTTCTCGTTTTCTCGGGGCAAAATAACTCTTTTCAGGCCGGCTCGATGGGCTGCCAGAATCTTGTCCCTGATACCACCAACAGGGAGAACTTTGCCCCTCAATGTGATCTCGCCGGTCATGCCGATGTCTTTGCTCACCAATCGTTTCGTCACCGCCGAAGCCAGGGCCACCGCCATAGGAATGCCAGCAGATGGTCCATCTTTGGGAATGGCACCGGCGGGGATGTGAATGTGAACGTCATTCTCCTCATAGAAGCGCTTGGGAATATCAAGCACAGGTTGCTCAAGGGCAGTCAGGGAGCGAATATAGGTCAGAGCAGCCTTCGCCGACTCCTGCATAACATCGCCTAATTTGCCGGTGAGGATGAGATTGCCGTTTCCAGGAACCAGGGTGGCCTCAACGAAGACGATGTCACCGCCCACGGGCGTCCAGGCCAACCCTGTGGCTACGCCCACTTCATCGGCTTCTTCAGCGAGCTCATAGTGGAATTTCCTGGGGCCAAGGTAATCGTGAAGCTTGTCGCTTGTCACCACGGTTGTTTCTTCCCTTCCTTGAGCTATCTGACGAGCCGTCTTGCGGCAGATGGTGCCGATCTCCCGTTCGAGGTTCCTCAGCCCTGCTTCCCTGGTGTAATTCCGAACAACGCCAAGCATAGCTGCATCTTTGATCTTAAGCTGCTGTGCCGTCAGTCCGTTTTCCTTGAGCTGCTTGGGGATGAGGAATTTCCTGGCGATGTGGAGCTTCTCATTCTCGGTATAACCAGGCAGTTCAATCACTTCCATTCTGTCCAACAGCGCGGGAGGGACAGGATCGGTTATATTAGCCGTGGTGATGAACATTACGCGGGATAAGTCAAAAGGCACACTAAGATAATGGTCAACAAAGGAGAAGTTCTGCTCGCGGTCAAGGACTTCGAGCAAGGCTGCTGAGGGATCACCCCGGAAATCTGCACCCACCTTGTCGATCTCATCAAGCATGAACAAAGGGTTGTTCGACTGGGCGCGCCGCAGGCCCTGGATGATCCTGCCGGGTAGAGCGCCAACATAAGTCCGACGATGTCCACGGATATCAGCTTCATCTCTGATGCCACCCAGGGAAATCCGCACGAATTTCCTTCCCAGAGCCCGGGCAATAGACTGCCCGACGGAGGTCTTGCCGGTGCCCGGGGGGCCGACGAAACACAGGACAGGTCCTTTCATGTCCGGGTTTAGCTTGCGCACGGCCAGATAATCGAGTATCCTCTCTTTTACCTTATCCAGGTCGTAGTGGTCTTCATCCAGAATTCGGGACGCTCGGTTGATATCCAGGTTATCTTCAGTGCTCTTGGACCACGGGAGATTGACGAGCCAATCAAGGTATGTACGAGATACCGTATATTCGGCAGCCACCGGGGGCATCTTGGCCAGACGATCAAGTTCTCGCTTTGCCTCCTTGCTCGCTTCGGGAGGGAGCTTTGCCTCTGTAATCTTCGACTCAAGCTCAGTTATCTCTATGGTTCGCTCATCGGACTCCCCCAGCTCTTTTTGTATCGCCTTCAGTTGCTCCCGAAGGAAAAACTCCCGCTGAGCCCTGGTCATCTCCTCCTTAGCTTGAGATTGAATCTTGATTCCCAGTTCCAGGACCTCTAGTTCTCGATTTACAAACGTGGTGAGCTTCCTTATCCGCTGAGCCACATCAATAGCCTCTAAGATTTCCTGTCTCTCCTCGGGTTTGAGATTGATATGGGCAGCGACGAAATCAGCCAGGCTGCCAGGGTCGGGCATGTTTAACACAGCGATGTTCAGTTCGCTGGGCAAATTGGGCGCCAACTCAACGATCTTCTGGAAAAGGCTGGTCAGGTTCCTGACAAGGGCTTCCAACTCGGCCGTCTTCTCTATCCCGTCCTCCACTGTCTCGACCCTCGCCTTCATATATGGTTCAACCTGAGTAATCTCCTTCAGACTGATTCGAGAAAGCCCCTGGAAGAAGACGTGAACCGAACCATCAGGCAGCTTGAACATCCGGAGAATAAGAGCGGCAGTGCCTATGGAATAGAGGTCAGCATCTTTCTTCGAATCCGGCCGTCGGCCAAAAAAGCCGACTAGCTTGTCACCGGCGGCAACATCATCTATGAGCTTGAGTATTTTCTCGTCTGCTGTGCCTAAGGGAACGATGAGTGACGGATACACGACCATCTCATTCTGAGGAAGGACTGGTAGTTCCTCGGGGATGTGGAAGTCCTGCACCTTCGTCCCCTTCTTCTTACCGCGTTTGGTAACAACCGTCATCGCTATCACCAGCTTGTTCGTATGTTCACATGGTGGGGCTTTTCCTCGCCGAGCTTAGGCAGGACAACTTCCAGGAAGCCAGCTTCAAAGAAGGCTTTGACCCTGTCCACGTCCACATGAGCGAAAAGGGTGATGTCCCGTTCAAAAGGTCCCCACAAGATCTCCATCTGGGAATAAGTTCGCTTGATGCCTTGCTTGACATCTTTTCTCTCACCCCTAATGGTGAGAACGCCGTTGTGAATCGTTACTTCAATCTCATCTTCTTTGACGCCGGCCAATTCAACCAGCACCGTCACTTCGCTGTCAGTCTCGTAGACATCGATTGCCGGTTGCCAGGTTTTAGGCGAGAAACGCACAGCCGGGGGTTTGCGGCTGACAACTTCGTCCATTAACCGCCCCATCTCTCTTTGCATATTGACGACTACCTCCGACCAGTCGCTTCGTAACTCGCGCATCTTTTGCCTCCTTCCCTTCGTCAGCTACGGGAGCAGTAACGAGGTTCTCCTTTTCTGCAATTGAGACTTCGGCGTCATACCTGCGCTGATAACAATGATACACCAATTCCTGACGGAGTTCGAACTTGAGCACCTCTTCGCGGCAACGCTTACCCCAGAATTGTCAGAACCCCCTGGCGAATCATCTTCACAGCAATAGCAGCCAAAAGCAACATGATTATCTTTGATATGGCAGTGACGCCTGTATTGCCCAGGAATTTCACAATCCGGTCGGCCTGCCTGAAAAGGAGCCACTGTATCACCAGATTAAAGATAAAGGCGAGTACCACGATGGCCACGAAATACTGGTCAACGAGCAAGAGCAGGGTAGTAAGCACCGCCGGGCCGACAACCATCGGAGTACCTAGCGGAACAACGCCAACCATCCCGGAGCCTGACAAATCCTGAGCTTCTGCCGACTTACCAATGACCAGGTCCTTGATAGCCAGGACCAGCAGGATAACGCCCCCGGCCACTAGAAAATCGGCTAGTTCAATGCCCAGAAGCAGGAAGATGGCTTTGCCAATGGCAACGAAGCCCAGCCCTATACCGAGAGCGGTGAGCGCCGCCAAGTGTACTGCGCGCCTCCGATCTTTGGGCGCTATTCCCTGCGTCAACGCGAGGAAGATGGGCAGATTCCCCACCGCATCCATGGCGACCAGGAGGGGCACAAAAGTCGCCCCTAACTCTCGCAGAAAACTCATATCGCGTCACTCCTGAAATGCGTCCCGGCACGGCGTCGCTGGGGGGCATCTCCGGCACCGTTCCCCGAATCGCCCCCTGTGACGTTGAGGCGCTCCTTCACAGCGAGCGGGAGCCCGCCCTTCTCTCTGTCTCTGTTCTATCGTCGTTTGGTCTGCTCACAGGGTGTCATCCTACTGCAAAATCCAGGTGGCGGAAACCACACTATCATCTTCGGCCAGGCCCATTAGTTTGGCTCCGCGGCCACCCCTGCCCTGAATGGAGATCTGCTCCACAGGTATGTTCACCACGTGGCCGTTAGCTGACAGCATGACCAGAGAGCCCTGGCGCGAAACAAGCTTGGAGACAGCTAGATTGCCCGTTGTTGGGTTGACCCTATAAGCCCTCACTCCCTTTCCTCCCCTGTTGTGAACAGGGTAATTCCTTGTCGGGGTCAGTTTGCCGAACCCCTTTTCGGTTACTGTAAGGACATAAGCATCGGGAACGACGATGCCCATGCCCACGACATAATCGTCAAGAAGCCGAATTCCCCGCACACCGCCACTGGTTCGGGACGCCGTCCTCAGGTTTTTGACCTGAAATCTAATGGCCTGGCCGTTCTGACTCACCAGGATCACCTCATCTTCGTCGGCCACCATTCCAACTGAGACCAGCTTATCTTCGTTCCTGAGCCCCATAGCAATAAGACCATTTCTCCTTATCGAGGCAAACTCGCTCAGGCGAGTCTTCTTTATCGCGCCAGCCCTGGTAGCCATTAGCAGGAACTTGTCTGCGGGAAAGCTCGCCAGCGCTAGTAACACAGTTACTTCATCTCGTAAGTCGATCGGCAGTAGATTGACCACTGCTATTCCCTTGCTCATGCGCGAAGAATCCTGGGGAACCTCGTAACACTTCAGACAGTAGACCTTGCCAGTGCTGGTGAAGAAAAGGAGGCTATCATGGGTGTCAGCTACCAGGATGTGGTTCACTGTGTCGTCGCCCCGGGTTACCATTCCCGTAACGCCTTTTCCTCCGCGCCGCTGCAACCGGTAAGTACTGGCGGGAATCCTCTTGATGAAGCCGTTATTCGTAAAGGTAACCACCATTGTCTCATGAGGAATAAGGTCTTCAGTACGGAATTCCTCGATTTCCTCTGTCTTCACTACGGTTCGTCGAGGATCGCCATACTTGGACTTAAGCTCCTCAGCATCCTGGGCAATAAGTGAGAATACTTTGCGAGGGTTAGCTAGCAAATCCTCGAGATAGGAGATGTTTTTTATCACAGCTGCATATTCATCAGTTATTTTGCCTTGCTCCAGCCTGGTCAATCTACGGAGCGGCATGTCAAGGATGGTTTGGGCTTGCACCTGTGACAGAGCCAAGGCAGCCATCAACTCGGCACGGGCGACCTCGACGGTTTGGGACTGCCGGATGATCTTGATCACCTGGTCCAGATTGTCCAGCGCAATCTTGAACCCCTCCAGGATGTGAGCCCTGTCTTTCGCCTTGTCAAGTTCAAACCGGGACCTTCTAGTGATGACCTGAAAACGGAAGTCGATGTAGGATGTTAGTGCTTGTTTAAGGGTGATCACCTTGGGTTGTCCGTCAAGCAAAGCAACCATATTGATATGGAAGGCAGATTGCATGGCAGTATGCTTGTAGAGGTTATTCAGTACTTGTTGGGCCTGAGCCTCCTTCCTGAGTTCGATCACGATGCGCATGCCCTCTCTATCCGATTCATCACGCACCTCAGTTATCCCCGAAATTTTCTTAGCTCTGGCCAGTTCCGCTATCCTCCCTATCAAAGCTGCTTTGTTTACCTGATAGGGAAGTTCAGTAACAACTATTTGTCTCTTGCCCCCCTTACCAAGCAGTTCGTCGGCTTTGGCTCGAAGCACGATTTTCCCTTGCCCCGTGGTGTAAGCGTTGTCTATGCCCCCCTTGCCCCAGATTATCCCGGCAGTGGGAAAGTCTGGGCCCTTGACCAACTCCATCAGTTCCTCTGCAGTAGCTTCAGGATTATCGATCAAATAGGCAATGGCGTCGCATATCTCGCCCAAGTTATGGGGAGGGATATTAGTCGTCATGCCGACAGCTATGCCTGAGGAACCGTTAACTAGCAGGTTAGGTAGTCTGGCGGGCAAGACAGAAGGTTCCTGGAGAGATCCGTCGAAGTTTTGAGCGAGGTCGACGGTGTTTTTCTCGATGTCAACCAGCATCTCCTCGGCAATATGGGAGAGGCGAGCTTCGGTGTATCTCATTGCCGCCGGTGGATCATTGTCTATGCTGCCGAAGTTACCCTGACCAGCGACTAGGGTATACCTCAGAGAAAAATCCTGAGCCATGCGTACCATGGACTCATATATTGGGGCATCACCATGGGGGTGATATTTCCCCATGACTTCACCAACAATGCGAGCACTCTTCTTGTATGGGCTGTTGTATCGTAACCCCAGTCCGTCCATTGCGAACAAAACACGCCGCTGCACCGGCTTCAAACCATCACGGGCATCAGGCAAGGCTCGGGAGACAATGACGCTCATAGCATAGTCTAGGTAAGAGCTTTTCATCTCCTTCTCGATATCGATAGGCTTTACTATTGTGGCTTCCATCAAAGCTCAACTCCTCTCTCACCGTCTTCACCAACGACGGTGAAACCTTCAGGCAAGGGTTCCTCTTCGGGGGGAGTATAGTTTTCCTCCTCGAAATCTGTAAGCTCCGGCAAGGTCTCGCTTTCGTCAGCGGCGAGACCTCGCCTGAGCAGGCCCTCTCTAATACGCCTATGCAGGTGCTCTTGAACTCTAACAGGAAAGGACGGATATCCCACCTGGCTGGGATGTTGATACACTTCTTTGATGATCACCTGTACTCTCTCCTCTCCCGCACTGAGTATTGCTGCATCGTATCTATTTCCGCCTTGCATTAGCTTGATGAGACGAAGCCCTTGCTTCGACTCCACCTCGCCCAAGTATTCCCCATCCTCGTTCTTCACAACCAGGTGGTGTCCTCTTGTTTCCACGTACACTTGGTCACCGAACCCCGTCTTGGCCAAGAGCTCGCCAGGAGCCACATTATTGAGATTGACTATCCCAGCCTTCGCCATCTCAGTCACAAAGAGATCAAGAGCAACTCTCCGGGCTTGAGCTCTCCGGGACGGATGTTTATGAGGACTGCTACCTAAAGGTGCCATAGACTGCGAGATGCTAGTCAAACGGGCGAGATTTTTCCTGGCAATAGCATTCTCAGGGGAAAGCTCCATAGCCTTAGCATAGGCTTCCCTGGCTCGGTCAAAATCCCCTAGTTCTGTTAAGGCCCGGCCAAGGCGATTGTGAGCCTCGGCATCAGTGGGAAATTCCTCAATTATGTCCCTGTTCAGCGCTTCAGCCTCCTCCCACCTACCCTGGAGGGCTAACTCAATGGCGTCCCTGCTCAGTCGTTGTCTTAACTGAGCTTTTCCTTCCTCTTGCTGTTCGTAGAAGGCTGTATACATTTCCCTAAACTTATGATGTCAGGCCAAGGTTGTCAAGTTTGCCTCTCGAGTTCGTAGGCCTGGCGCAATGCTTGAACAGCATCCTCGATCTTCTCCTCAGAGAGGGTGTGGTTGTCCATACCTCTGGAGCCAGGTCGGCATGGCCCGCCTCATCCGCTGCTTCCGAGGCACCGCCAGTATCAGACCGCAGCGGCCGGTTACTAGTCATACTTGTCTCAACGGGCGAAGCATCATATAATAGCACAGAGCAACGGGGCGTAGCGCAGCGGGTAGCGCGCAGCGTTCGGGACGCTGAGGTCGGAGGTTCAAATCCTCTCGCCCCGATTTGTTATACGGGGTCCAGTCTGTTTCTCTCCCTGCCCTGCCGGCATCGAGATCACTTTGTCTGTTAGTCAGCCTGAGAAATGACCGGCGAGCTGTTTATGAAGACTTGTCGTTACAGCTATCGGAGGGAATCAGATTGGAGGCCGAGATTCACCGGAACAGTCTTGCCGATCCTGAGATGGCAGAAAGGCTTCGCCACTACGCTGCCGGTCAAAGACCGCCCTTTCCTCGCCCGCCAGCTTGCGCCTCGGCACGGGCCCAGTCCTCATCACCAGGTCTGTCGACCTTCTGCCGGGTTGGAGGAATCCTCGGAGAGCTTCGAGAGAAACCTGTTCTAGTTCGGATAGCTTAGTGACATGCAGGTTATGAAAGGGCGTTACCTGTCGCTATTTTGGCATCTCTCCTCAAACCTTCTACCGTTGGAAGCAAAGGTATCACCCTTATCACCTGGAGAGCCTGGAGGACCGGCCTTGCCCTCCTGAGCCAAGAAGCAACCTGCTGGACTGGGGGAAGGTATATAATGCATTCCGTCCCCACTAATCTTTGGGCTGCCGCACACCTCAGCAGTTCGTGGAGTGTTACTTTCAAAATAAGAGAGAGGAGGTGATGTGTCACCAAGGTGCCGAACCAGGGCGTTGCCTTGACACGAAGGCTAAATGGAAATTAAGATTGACCAAAATTAAGGAGTTTGTCCTAGGTTGGAGGTGAAGAGTGTCAGTTCTAGAAAGCCGTGTGAACACCACAAGCGAGCAATATCAACAGAATTTTGCCTATCACAAAGGGTTGGCTGATGAACTAAAGGAACGCTTGGCTAAGGTGCAACAAGGCGGCCCAGAAAAGGCGATCCAGCTTCACACTGAACGCAACAAGCTACTGGCGCGAGAGCGAATCACCCGGCTTATAGATACAGGATCACCGTTCTTGGAGTTATCCCCGCTAGCCGCCTGGGGTGAATACGATGATCAAGTGCCTGGCGCCGGGATTGTCTGCGGCATCGGCCGAGTCGAGGGACGGGAGGTGATGATTATAGGCAATGATGCCACGGTGAAGGGGGGGACTTATTACCCCCTAACGGTGAAAAAGCACTTGCGGGCGCAAGAGATTGCAGAGCAAAACCACCTGCCCTGTATTTACCTAGTTGATTCTGGCGGGGCATTTCTGCCTAAACAGGCGGAGGTCTTCCCGGATAGGGATCATTTCGGTCGGCTCTTTTATAATCAAGCCAGGATGTCGGCCAAGGGTATTCCTCAAGTCGCTGCTGTCCTTGGCTCTTGCACTGCTGGGGGCGCCTATATCCCAGCGATGGCGGATGAGTCGGTGATTGTGAAAGGCACAGGGACGATTTTCCTCGGCGGTCCACCGCTGGTGAAAGCAGCCACTGGAGAGGAGGTCAGTGCTGAAGAATTGGGCGGTGCCGATGTACATTGTCGGGCGTCAGGGGTCTGTGACCACTATGCTGTGGACGATGCCCACGCCCTTGAAATCGTTCGTTCCATCGTGCGACACTTAAATCCTCCTGCCAAATACCCCCTGGATATCACCGAGCCGGTAGACCCACTATACGACCCTGAGGAGATCTATGGCGTACTCCCCAGAAACCCGAAAGAGCGGTTTGATGTCCGGGAGGTCATCGCCCGGTTAGTAGATGGGTCAGAATTCCATGAGTTGAAAGCGCTATACGGCACGACCTTGGTCTGCGGTTTTGCTCGCATCATGGGATATCCGGTGGGAGTGATAGCTAACAATGGCATCCTGTTCTCAGAGTCGGCCGTGAAGGGGACCCATTTCATCCAGTTATGCAATCAGCAACGTATCCCCCTAGTATTTCTGCAAAACATCGTTGGTTTTATGGTGGGAAAAGATTATGAAAGTGGGGGAATTGCCAAAGACGGGGCGAAGATGGTGATGGCAGTGGCTAATGCTGAGGTGCCCAAATTCACCGTGATCATCGCTGCCTCCTTCGGCGCCGGTAACTATGGGATGTGTGGTCGGGCTTACAATCCGCGCCTGCTCTGGGTATGGCCCAATTCCCGTACCTCTGTGATGGGCGGGGAGCAAGCCGCCAATGTCTTGCTTGCTGTAAAATTGGCACAGTTAGCCCGAGACGGGAAGTCTCTTTCCCCAGAAGAACAAGAGGCGTTTAAGAGGCCGACCTTGGAGAAATACGAAAGCGAGGGCAAGGCCTACTACTCTACCAGCCACCTCTGGGACGATGGCATACTCGCTCCGCCAGACACTCGGCAAGTGCTGGCTTTAGGCATTTCGGTATCGTTGAATGCCCCGCTTCGTCCTGCCTATGAGGGAACGAAATACGGGGTCTTTAGGATGTGAAAGGAGGGCTAATGTATCGCTACATTCAGATTGACCGGACGGATGGAGTCCTGACCGTTACGCTGAACCGGCCTGAGGTTCGAAATGCGTTCAATGAGGGGATGATTGAAGAGCTCATCAGATGCTTTGTCGCTGCGAGTCAGGATGGCGAAATACAGGTGATTATACTCACCGGAGCCGGTAGTTCGTTCTGCGCCGGGGCTGACCTCAATTGGATGAAGAAAATGGCATGCTACTCGGAGGAGGAGAACTATGCCGATGCCCAACAATTGGATTGCATGTTCTACACCATCGATACTTGCCCCAAGCCGGTGGTGGCGAAAGTAAATGGGGCAGCACTGGGGGGTGGCATCGGCCTAGTGGCGGTTAGTGACCTTAGCCTGGCGAGCATGGACGCCAAGTTTGGTTTCACCGAAATCAGGCTGGGGCTTGTTCCGGCGGTGATCTCCCCCTATGTGGTGCATAAGATTGGCCTCAGCTATGTTCGTGAACTGTTTCTGACAGGTGAGCGCTTCTCTGCCTGCCGGGCAAAAGAAATTGGTCTGGTGCACCGAGTTGTGGGAGCAGACTCCTTGGACGATCAAGTGGCGCAATGTGTGGCAGAGATTCTCAAGAGCGGTCCGAACGCACAAGCGGCATGCAAGGCATGGATACATATATTGGCGGAGAGCGACCTGGAAGAGGCTAGGGAGCAGAGCACCCGTCTGATTGCAAAGCTCCGGGTCTCCGCGGAAGGACAGGAGGGGATAAGGGCTTTCCTGGAGAAACGGAAGCCGGCTTGGATAAAAACAAGGGACTGATTGCCCTGCTCAGGGGTTGGGGGTTTGATATTGCCACCGGATTTCTTTACAGGGATAGGATGAGATCTTTCAGTTATGTGACGATCGTGGAAGTGGGACCACGTGATGGGCTCCAGAACATAAAGGAGAGCATCACTACTGAGGACAAGGTTGCTTATATCCAGATGCTGGCCGATGCAGGGTGCTCTCACATCGAGGTAACCTCTTTCGTGCATCCGCGCTGGGTGCCCCAATTGGCTGATTCTGCTGAGCTCTATGCCAGGCTAGCCCAGAGGGAGGGGGTGTGCTACTCGGCACTCGTCCCTAACGCCAAGGGGATGGAGCGCGCCGTCAAGGCTGCGGTAAAGGAAGTAGCTGTCTTTATCAGTGCCAGTGAAACGTTCAGCCTCAAAAACACCAATGGCTCTATTGCCGAGAACCTTCAGCAAGTCCGGGAAATAATGGACATGGCCCGACAGTCCAATATCCCAGTGCGGGGATATGTTACCACTAGCTTTGGCTGTCCGTTTGAGGGAGCGGTGTCCGTCCGGAAGGTAGTTGATCTGACGGGGAGGTTGTTTGACTTGGGCGTCTATGCAGTCTGCCTCGGCGATACCATTGGCGTGGCGGCACCCACCGATGTGGAAAAGGTGCTAGAGGCAGTTTTGTCCCGGTTTGATGCTGAGCGCATCGCACTCCACATGCACGATACTAGGGGCACAGCCCTGGCCAACGTGCTACGGGGTCTAGACCTTGGCATTACTACCTTTGATACCTCAGCGGGGGGCTTAGGCGGGTGTCCATTTGCCCCGGGCGCTGCCGGGAATCTGGCTACGGAAGACCTTGTCTATGTGCTCAGTAGAATGGGCATGGAAACCAAAATCGGCCTCGACAAATTAGTGGAAGCCTCCAGCTTTATGGAAAGGGTGCTCGGATATCCCCTCCCCTCCAAGTGTCTACGGGCGTCCCTGCGTCTTGCTAGTGGGCAAGGTAAGAGCTAGAAAGAACAGGATAAATGGGACAGTACCCAAATTCAGAAGAGGATATCATGAAGTTACCCATTTGGCAGCCATCGGAAGAGCGCAGAAAGAACTCCAATATGACCAGGTTTATCACCCTGGTCAACAAACGATACGGTCTGAGACTTGCTTGTTACGATGAGCTCTACGATTGGTCCGTAACTAATATGTCTGATTTCTGGGCCCTGGTATGGGACTTCGCTGAAATCAAGGCTTCCAGGGGTTACGATTCTGTAATCGGTGACGCACGTAGAATGCCGTATGCCAAGTGGTGTGCCGGAGCTCGGCTGAACTTCGCTGAGAATCTACTCAGGTACAGAGATGACCGCACCGCTCTTGTCTTCCGAGGAGAAACGCAAAGAACTGCCCGCATGAGCTACGCGGAGCTCTACGATACGGTGGCACGGTTGGCGAGGTCTCTTCGCCAGATCGGAGTTCGTCCGGGTGACAGGGTGGCAGCTTACATGCCCAATATGATGGAGACAATCATCGCCATGCTTGCCGCTGTCAGTACTGGCGCTACCTGGGCCTCCTGTGCCACGGACATTGGTCCGGAGACAGCAAGTGACCGCCTTGGGCAGATAGCGCCAAAAGCCTTGTTCACCGCTGATGGATATTTCTACAAGGGGAAACGTTGCGACTCCCTGTCGAATGCCGTCGGCATCGCGAAGAGAACGCCTTCGATTGAAAGGGTCATAGTAGCCTCGTACACAGGACAGAAAGCAGACATCAGCCATGTTCCCAGGTCTGTGCATTATGCCGATTTCCTGGCCAGGGAAAACGGACTTGAAATCCAGTTTGAACAACTACCCTTCGACCATCCCCTATATGTCATGTTCTCTTCGGGGACCACCGGGAAACCCAAGTGTATGGTTCAGGGAGCAGGGGGAGTCCTTATCAACCAGTTGAAGGAGCTTATCCTCCACACTGACCTCAAAAGAGAAGATGTTCTGTTCTACATCACGACCTGTAGCTGGATGATGTGGAATTGGATGGTAAGCTCCTTGGCCGTAGGAAACACGTTGGTATTGTATGATGGCAGTCCTAACTATCCTGATACTGGCGCTATGTGGAAACTGCTTCAAGATGAGAAGGTGACCGTGTTCGGCTGCAGCGCGAGCTATATTAACTATCTGAGAACCGAGGGAGTACAGCCGGGGAAGGACTATGACCTATCATCGCTGCAGGAAATATCTCAGACCGGCTCGCCTCTCTCACCTGACGGGTTCGAGTATGTGTACCGCCAGGTCAAAAAGGATTTGTGGTTCAACTCCATTGCTGGCGGGACTGACATCAACGGTTGCTTCTGTGCCGGAAATCCCATCAGCCCGGTCTATGCCGGTGAGCTCCAGGGAGCTGCTCTAGGTATGAAAGTGAACGTCTACGATGAAGCGGGTAAGGCGATAGTTGACCGTGAGGGCGAACTCGTCTGTGAGGCCCCGGCCCCATCCATGCCTCTCTATTTCTGGAATGACCCGGATGGTAGGAAATACAGAGAGGCCTACTTCGAAGTGTACCCCGGCGTCTGGCGCCACGGTGACTATGTTATGCATCATAGTGATACCGGCGGATTCACATTCTGCGGACGCTCTGATTCGGTGTTAAAACCATCTGGCGTTCGTATCGGCACGGCAGAGATATACAATCAGGTTGAAAAACTTGATGAGGTTGTTGACAGCCTGGCCATAGGGCAGAACTGGAAGGGAGACCAGCGCATCATTCTATTCGTTAAACTCGTCGACGGCCACGTTCTGACCGAAGAGCTGAGGAGCAGGATCAGAACGACCCTGCGGGAGAATGCTTCCCCCAGGCATATCCCAGCTAAGATCATCCAGGTACCGGATATCCCATATACTCTGAATATGAAGAAGGTCGAAGGCGCTGTCACAAACGTAGTTCACGACAGGCCTGTTCTGAACAGGGATGCTCTGCATAATCCGCAATGCCTGGACTGGTATGAGAAGCTTATCGAAGAAGGGGTACTCGAGTCCTGATTTGTTGTTATTGAGAAATGACAAGAACCGGGGAATCGGGAGCAACCAGATCGCGCGGATACGGTACGTCTTCCAGCTACTTCCGGGCGAGAAGGTGATCTCTTGCGCGCTGTAAACAGAGAGTATCCCTGGAAAGGATGACTAGTGGATTTCGATCTGAGTGAGGCACAAAATCTAACGCGGCAGTCGGTTCGGGCTTTCGCTGAGGGGGAGATTGCCCCCATGGCCCGAGAGCTGGACGAAAAGGAGGAGTTCTCTGCCGAGCTGACGCGCAGAATGGCGGATCTGGGTTTGCTGGGTTGCTTCGTTCCGGAGCAGTATGGTGGATCGAACATGGGCTACATCTCGTATGCAATCGCGGTTGAAGAGCTGGCCAGGGTGGATGCCTCCCAGGCTGCTACCATTGCGGCCGGAAATTCTCTGGGCATTGGCCCCATCTACTACTTCGGTGACGAGAAGCAGAAGCAAGAATGGCTGCCCAGGCTTTGTTCGGGTGAGTGTCTAGCTGCCTTTGGTCTCACGGAGCCTGATGCTGGCTCTGATGCCGGAAGCACTCGAACCACCGCAACACTTGACGGAGATCACTGGACCATCAATGGGCATAAGATCTTCATCACCAACTCAGCCTGCTCACTAACGGGCGTTATTATTGTCCAGGCCGTCACTGGCAAGCGTGAGGATGGCAAGCCGGAGCTTAGTTGTCTTATCGTTCCTAGCGGGACTCCTGGCTTCACAGCGAAGGAGATGAGGAACAAGATGATGTGGCGAGCATCCAACACCGGTGAGCTTTTCTTCGATGATTGCGTTGTACCGAAGGAAAACCTTCTGGGGACAAAAGGGGATGGCTTTCATCAAATGCTGGCCACGCTCGATGATGGACGTCTCAGCATTGCTGCTATGGGATTGGGTGGGTCTCAGGCGGCTTTCGAGTTGTCCCTACAATACGCGAATTCGCGCATCCAATTCGGGCGACCAGTCGCTTCCTTTCAAGTCAACGCCTTCAAGCTAGCGGACATGGCGTTAGAGATCGAACTGGCCAGGAATCTGCTCTACAAGGCCTGCTGGCTACGAGAAAAAGGGCGTCCCATCACTAAGGAGGCGGCGATGGCGAAATTGTTCTGTTCCGAGGTTATGCGCCGCTGTGTTCATCACGCCGTGCAACTTCATGGAGGGTACGGGCTGATGAAGGATTATGACGTCGAGAGATTGTATCGGGATCAGAGGATTCTTGAGATCGGCGAGGGAACGTCAGAAATACTACGCATCGTGATTGCCCGTAACATCGGGGTGTCGGGAAGGGCAATCTAGAAGAAGGGTTACTTCGAAGAGCTGTTCGTTCGCGCCAGGCAGGAGGCCCCTGATGTCTCGGAGGGCGTAAGAAGGCAAGCTGTTTGTGGCGTCGATTTTCTCGAGCCTGCATATGCCGTTCATGATGACCGTGGGTTGTGAGCAGCTGGCTTTATCATCGTCAGCAATGCCTGTTTTCTATTGGAAGGCTATCTGCAAGTTCGGGCCAGGCCGACCGCTACAACCACCAGGGCGATAATTACGATAGTCCAGATCGTAGTCGGATTACGTCTGCTAGCCTTGGCCAGCCTGCGTTCCGATTGCCTTCTCTTCCGCCTGCTACTCATATTGCGCCCAAATCCACAGGATATGGAAAGTCATAAAAGATTGCGGCGCTTCGGCATAGATATAGCCTGAATATCACCTCACTGGCACTATTTTCATGATAACGGAGGTTTTCTGCTATGCCAATCGGTTGCCTGCTCGTAGGCGAAGGCGATGCGCAGCAACACTCCTTCGCTGAAAGGCTTGCCTATGATTTGCATGCCTATGGGCAGATTGTCAGCAAAACCGGCGGGTATCGAGATGGCCGGGATTCCAGCTATGCTTATGGGCAGCGTGCATATATCGCTCAGATACATTTGCATCGGGTCTTCCAGCTTTTCGCCCAGCTTGAAGGGCACGGTCGGCGAGGTCGGGGTGACCAGGGCGTCATATCTTTGAAGGACCTGGTCAAATTCCTGTTTTATAAGGGTGCGTACCTGCTGCGCTTTCACGTAGTAAGCGTCGTAATAGCCTGCGGACAAAGCATAGGTACCCAGCATTATGCGCCTTTTGACCTCAGGGCCGAAACCGAATTGCCGCGTCCTCTCCGTTGCCTGGATCACATTGCTGGCATTTCCGGCAGAAAAGCCGTATTTCACCCCGTCGTAGCGGGCCAGGTTCGCCGACGCCTCGGAAGGGGCGATTATGTAATAGGCAGCCAGCGCGTACTTAGTATGTGGCAAAGAGACACCCCAATCTACTTCTGCACCTAGTTCCTGGAGTTTGTCTACGGCTCGTTCCAGAGCCGCTCGCACCTCGGTCTGCATACCCTCGACAAGATATTCCCCCGGGATACCAATCTTCAGTCCCTTGATGTCGGGAACCAGGTGCTGGGCGTAGTCCGGCACAGGATGAGGCACTGAGGTTGAGTCTCTGGGGTCGTGCCCGGCAATAGCGTTCATCACCAGTGCACAGTCAGTGACATCCTTGGTCATCGGTCCGATCTGGTCAAGGGAGCTGGCAAAGGCGAGCAGACCGAACCGGCTGACCCGACCGTAGGTGGGTCTGAGTGCTACGACGCTGCAGAATCCGGCCGGTTGACGGATGCTGCCGCCAGTGTCAGACCCCAGAGCGTAGATAGCCTCATCTGTGGACACAGCAACTGCTGAGCCGCCGCTGCTGCCTCCGGGCACCCGACTCAGGTCCCAGGGATTGTGGGTCGCGAAAAAGGCGGAGTGCTCCGTAGAAGAGCCCATGGCGAACTCGTCCATATTCGTTTTCCCCACTATGACGGCCTTCTGTGCGTTCAGTTTCTCTATTACCGTAGCATCATAGGGGGGGACGAAATTCTGCAGCATCTTTGAACTGCAGGTTGTCTTTATCCCCTTCGTGCATATGACGTCCTTGATTAAGGCCGGGATGCCCGTCAAAGGGGTGATTTCGTGGCCAGCTCTCATGTAGGCATCGACTTTGTCTGCTTCCTTGAGAGCTATGTCTTCGGCAATGGTGACACACGCGCGAACCCTGCCCTCTACATCGTTGATGCGCTTCAGCACAGACTTCGTCAACTCCAGTGAGGAGGTTTTCCTTTGTTTGAGCAGCTCATGCGCCTCATGGATAGTTAGCTGGTGTAGTTCCGTCGCCTGCATGTTCACAGTCTTTCTCTGAGGCTGCGACGCATAATAACGTTACGCCAGTCGCCACCAGTTTTGCTGCGCATCTCTCTAAGCCTGGGTATGTATTGTGTGCCTGGGAATACCCCCAGGCCTTTGGAGAAGAATATCAAAGGTTCGCCGTGGCGCTCGAAGTAGATAAGCCAGGCGATGAATGGGAAGGCAATCATCAGCAAGCTATAACTAAACGTGGGATTACGAGTAAGAAGCACAGCTATTACAAAAATGGCGAGGAGAATTGGAAATGCCAATGGCATCAGGAAGAGGAGAACCCCAGTGGCGGTAGCCCCTCCCTTGCCGCCATGGAATCTGAGGAAGACCGGGAACATATGGCCTGCTACGGCAGCTGCGCCGGTGAGCCCGGTAAGCAGATCAAATCCCGCAATGAGAGGGATGCCTGACAACGACCGCACGAGCAGAATTGCCGCTACGCCTTTGCTGAGGTCGGCCAGGCTCACCAGTACGGCGTCTACTAGCCCGACCTCGTAGTAGACATTCACGGCGCCCATGTTTCGGCTCCCCGCTTTGCGGATATCTATCCCCTTTCGCAGGCGGCCGGCGAGATATGCTGAAGGAATCGAGCCCAGGAGATAGCCACTTATGATGCCGATAGTTACGTCAATCATCTGCCTGATGAGCTCACTCTAGTATTGGCTGGACTTTGAAGCAATTCTCCTCTTGCTCTGGTGCGTTTGACAGGATCTGAGTTTGGCTATATGAGTCAACTACATCGTCTTTCCTGAAGACATTTCGTAGCGTGATGCTATGAGTGGCCGGTGGCACGCCTGTTGTATCTACTTGCCTGAGTATTTCGATGTTCTCTAGAATGTTAGATAGCTGGAGACTGAATTTCTCCACGTCCTCCTCGCTTAAGCCCAAGCGAGCAAGCCAAGCGATATGCCTCACCTGTTCATGACTCAGTTTCATCTCGACGTGACGGTTACATTATAGCATTGGGTTTCGAAGTGTAACAGCGGTTGCTTATCTTCAGGGACGAAGTTATAATGCAGAGCTATGCAAATCCGAAACATCGTATTGGTTTCTCATCAAGGGGCAGGGAAAACCTCACTCGCCGAGTCTATGCTGTTTGCCTCCGGTGCTACTCAGCGTTTGGGGAGAGTTGATGACGGCACTGCTGTCTCGGATTATGAGCCGCTCGAGGTGGAACGTCATATGGGCATTAACCTCTCTGTGCTGCGCTTCGAATGGCAAGGGACGAAGATGAATCTCATTGATACCCCGGGGTATGCCGATTTCATTGGTGAGGTTAGATCGGGATTGAGGGTGACCGAGGGAGCAGTGGTTGTAGTATGCGCTGCTTCGGGTGTGGAGGTAGGCACAGAGCAGATGTGGAGCGATGCCGAAAAGGCAGGTTTGCCGCGCTTGATATTTGTCAATAAGATGGATCGTGACAATGCTGATTTCCTCTCTGCTCTGGAGGGAATTCAGGCTAAATTATCGCGCAGATGCTTGCCCCTGCAATTACCCGTAGGCTCGCAAAGCGATTTTCAGGGCCTTGTCGACTTGGTGAGCATGAAGGCCTATGTTGGTGCTGACTCGCGGGAAGCAGAGATACCTCCAACGCTTCGGGACCAAGCAGAAGCTAGCCGTGAAAAGCTGGTGGAGGCCGCTGCCGAAGCCGATGATGAGCTTCTTAACAAGTATCTGGAGGGCGAGTCCATAAACAACGAGGAAATCCTTGCTGGCCTGAAGAAGTCTACTGTTGCCGGCAAGCTAGTGCCTGTTTTTGTTGGCTCTGCGTTGCAGGGCATCGGCACACAGCAAGTTCTCAACGGTATCTGCTACTACCTGCCTTCGCCAGAAGAAAAGGATGTCTTCGTAGCTAAGAACGTGGCCAGCGGTGAGCAAGAGGAAGTCAAACCTAGTCCGGAGTCCCCCTTCTCCGGCCTCGTTTTCAAAACCAGCGCAGACCCCTACGTTGGTAAGCTCAGCTATTTTCGGGTCTATTCAGGCCTTATTTCCAGTAATTCCCAGGTCTGGAATGCCAACAAGAACAGCATGGAACGGATTGGCCAACTGTTTACCATGCTGGGCAAAAACCAGCAGCAGGTGCCGCAGGTCGCTGCCGGAGATATCGGGGTGGTGGCGAGATTAGCTCTAACCACCACTGGTGATACCCTCTGTGCTCGCGAGCATCCCGTGATATTTGCTGGCATCGAATTTCCAAGAGCGAACTTCAGCATGGCGATGCAGCCTCTGACTAAGACGGACCTAGAGAAAATGAGCACTGTTGTGCCCAGGATCTGTGAGGAAGACCCTTCTCTCCAGACACGTCGCGAAGCCGATACCAACGAGTTCATCATCTCTGGAGTTGGTGATAGCCACCTCGAGATAGTCAAGGAGAAAATACGCCGCAAATTCGGGGTAGAGGTGAGATTGGATTGGCCGAAGATCCCGTACAAAGAGACTATCACGATGTCGACCAAGGCAGAGCACAAACACAGGAAGCAGACTGGAGGGCACGGTCAATATGGGCATGTCCTTTTGAAGTTGGAGCCTCTATCCAGAGGTGGGGGATTTGAATTTGCTCAGAAGATCGTTGGGGGGACAATACCCCAGAACTATATACCCTCGGTGGAGAAGGGAGTCAATGAGGCGAAACAGGAAGGGGTCCTGGCTGGTTATCCCGTAGTGGACGTGAGAGTAACCCTTTACGATGGCAGCTTCCATCCAGTCGATTCTTCGGACATCGCTTTTAAGATTGCTGGAGCACAGGCTTTGAAAAAGGGATTGTCTCAGGGACAGCCGGCATTGGTTGAGCCCGTGATGAATCTCACTATTATCGTGCCTGAGACGTATACCGGGGATATTATTAGCGATCTCAATACCAAAAGAGGGCGCGTGCTCGGAATGAATCCCGGTGATGGCATAAATGTTATCGAGGCCCAGGCACCTTATGCCGAGCTGGTTCGTTACGCCATAGATCTAAAATCGATGACACAAGGGCGCGGTGACTTCGTGATGGAATTCGACCACTACGACGAAGTGCCGCCACATGTCAGTCAGAAAATCATCGCTGAGAAAGGGACGGGCAAGGGCGACTGAGGCTGCCTGGAAGCTACGCCACTGAGCTTGCACACTTCAAGCTGCACTGACTGTTACAAGCATATGTCCTCGTGGCGGTGGTAGAAGAAGGGCTGCACTATGAGTCCCACCACTGCATTTCGACACTATCGAAGAACAGACCTCCCGGTTTGCGCCGGTATCGCAGCAGAAGCTTTTCCGCTCCAAGCCAGTAGATTTGCCGGGGAAGAAGCCAGCAGATTCATGCGGGCCCAAATAGACGCTTGCCATGCAGTCGCTAACTACCACGAGGTTGCCGTTACGGCTACAGAAGTGGTGGGACTCATCTTTGGGCGAGTCAGGCGGAGGTCTGTCCTGATTAGTACGGGACAAATGCTGAAACGGTTGCTTCTAATTTCAGTGCGGTTTCTACTTGGCAGATACGGAAGTCGGAGAAAACTAATCAGATTTATGAACCCCTGTCTAGACCAGCTAAGAGTGCTGAGAAGAAACATGCCTGCAGGTCAAGCAGAGGTTGTGCTTTTCGCCGTCGCCCCAAAATATCAGGGCAAACGAATCGGACGCGCTCTTATGGACCGCTTCGTCCATCACGCTTTGAGATGCGGGGTCAAATCTATTTCTGTACCCACGGACGAGACTGCGAGCTTCTGGTTTTATGAGAGATACGGCTTCAGAAGATGGGCTGAATACAAAGACCCGTTGGAATCTTATTTGGCGGATAGACCAATCACGGGCTTTATATATCAGCTCCTCTTGCATAAGGCGGATGGACAGGAATAAGAGCGCGGGTAAAAAATGCAAGCCAACCTTGAAACTGATTTCAGTGTCTGAGGCAATAGAGTTTCATCTCCGCAGGCTCTCGTGCCTCTGTTCGGTGCGCTTCGTGCTCTGGAAATAGAAACCCCGGTGGCGTAGCGGGGCTTCTCAAGTCCTCGGCTACCCTTCCGTGTTGGTCTAGCCAGCTAATAGCTCTTTCAGCTTGCCGGTTAAGGCTGGCACCACTTCTTCATATTTGCCCACCACTCCGAATTCCGCCTCCCTGAATATGTTTGCCTCGGGGTCCTTATTGATGGCTATGATATGTTTGGAGCCCGTACACCCAGCTGTGTGTTGGCTAGCACCTGAAAGAGCTATGGCAATGTAGATATCAGGAGCAACGATTTTTCCAGTGAGGCCGATGTGCAGCGCCTCCGACACCCAGCCGTTATCAGCGGGAGGACGTGAGGCCCCGACCGCACCATGCAGCAAATCAGCTAGCTCCTTTAGTGTAGTCTGGAAGGGCTCAGGACCGCCCAGCCCCCTGCCTCCACAGACAATCACAGGGGCATCCTCAAGCTTAATGCCGACCGCTTCTTCCTTGACAGTCTCTAATATCTTTGTCCGTACTTTGGAGGTGTCTATGTCAACCTTGGTAGGGATGACCTCTCCTTTCCTTGAGTCATCACGCTCCAATGGAGACATTGCCTTGGATCTGACTGTGACCATCAGAGGCATGAGTTCGCTAACGAATATAGCTTGAGCATTGCCACCATAGACCGGGCGCGTTTGCGTCAATAGCTTCGTTTCCGTGTCTATGCTCAGGTCGAGACAATCTGTTGTCAGGCTGGTACCCAGTCTGAAGGCAAGGCGAGGAGCCAGGTCTCTACCCATAGATGTCTGCCCCATAAGGACTACCCTGGGAGAGAGCTCCTTGACCAAGCTCTCGGCGACTTGGATGTAGCAGTCTGCTTGGTATTCTTTAAGTGCGGCGTGTTCTACAACGTAAACCTTGTCTGCTCCGAAGGCAATTGCTTCCTTAGAGGCCGCGCCGACTGCATCGCTGGCCAGCAGGCAAAATAGGCCCTCTTTCAGGTCATCAGCCAGCTTCCTACCGCACCCCAGCAACTCAGCGGTAATGGGGGCCAGCTTTCCGTCTGCTAGCTCACCACAAACTAGTATATCTTTGTATTCAGCCATAGTTTCCTCCTTAGTTCTAGTCAAAGCAATTTGGCTTCCCTGAGTCTTACGGCTAGATTAGCACCAGCCTCTGCGGCTGTCTCTCCTTCCACTATTTCACATTTAGCTTCCTTGACTGGTTGGAATAACTTATCTAACTTACTGCGCCTGGCAGCAGCGCCAACCTGTGAGGGCTCAAGCCCGATATCGGCTGGCTTCCAGATGACAGGCTGTTTCTTAGCTGCGGCCATGATTCCTTTCAAGGTGGCATAACGAAGCGCTCCTAACCCACTGGTGACTACGATCAGGGCGGGAAGGGTCACTTCAACAACGTGGTACCCGTCGGGAATCACTTGCTCAACCCTTGCTTTTCCATCGGTGACCTCTACCCTACGGGCCAAGGTTACAGCCGGGATTCCCAAGATCTCAGCTACTCCCAGGCCCACCTGCCCGGCGTCCCAGTCCGAGGACTGCCGCCCGCAGAAGATGAGGTCATATTCCCCTATTTTTTTTATTGCCATGGCCATGGCATTGGCAGTCGACCAGCTATCACCCCCATCAAAAGCTTCATCCTCAAGAAGAATCAGCTCATCTCCTCCCACGGCTAACGCTTTCTTAATCACATCGCGAATGAAGTTATTACCTACGCTGAGCGCCGTAATCTTGCCTCCCACTGTATCCTTGATCCTGAGGGCAGCTTCCAGGGCGAATTCCTCGTATTGGCCGATCACAGGTTTCACGTCTGGCGGCAAGGTCATTTTGTTGTTTGCCACCTTAAACACCGCCGGGGGTGCTTCAGGATCGGGCACTTGCTTGCAGCAGACAATCATATTGATTGGCATTCCCTAACCTCCTTGAAGATTTTTGCGGCCACAAGATACAGGAAAATGCCTCTGCTGTCAATGGGCTGAGTCATGCAGACTCGATGTGAACGATCTAAATGGTTGAGTGGCAGCAGGTACTTCGGGCAGGCAATCAATGCTAAAATAGGTGAAGACTGCGGTTGTTGGTCGCGTTTTGCCACAATCTGTCATGGCGAGCCCCGTAAACCTTCCAGCCTGATCAGCTACCTTCGGTCTCTACAATCTATCTATGGAGATCAAATTCATCGCAGATAACAATGTTGGCAAACTGGCCCGATGGTTAAGAATGATGGGCTATGATACCGTGCTGTTCAGGCAAAAAGATGATGGTCACATGATTGAAACAGCTCTTAGTGAGGACAGGGTGATTCTGACCAAAGACGCTGAACTCGTGAGAAGGCGTCTTATCACAGAAGGCAAACTTAGAGCCATACTCCTCAAAGAGGATGACCCTCGACTCCAGGTGCAGGAAGTTGTGGCAATGCTGAGCTTGAATTATCATTTCAAGCCTTTCTCACTGTGTCTGGAATGTAATCAGGCACTAATGTCTCGGGAGAAGGAAGAAGTGCGAAACCGGGTTCCTGCTCGTGTCTTTGGAACTCAAACTCAGTATACGGAATGTCCTGCCTGCCATCGTATCTACTGGCAGGGCACGCACTGGCAGGCGATGGTTAAGAAGTTACAGAGCTTGCAGGCAGAGGGTGGCATAAATCGTATCACTAGCTAATGCCAGTCTTCTTGGTCTGGCGCCTCGTAGTAGCACGGATTAGATAGGAGTGCTATACTCGGCTTCTCAGGCCGGAAGGACAAAGATAAAGCTGAGGACCGATGTTATTAGCCATTGATATCGGAAACACCAACATCACGCTGGGTGTATTTGATGACGATGAGCTGAAAGCTACTTGGAATCTAGCGACCGGCATTCATCGCACTCCAGACGAGTATGGTGGGGTGGTGCTCAATCTTATGGAGCGACAAGGCGTCTCGCCATCAAAGGTTACCGGAGTAGTATTATGCGGTGTCGTGCCACCGCTGCTGCACACATTCGTAGAACTGTGTAACAGATACTTGGCTACCAAGCCTCTGGTTGTGGAAGCTGGTGTGAAGACTGGCATGCGCATCCGACTGGAGAATCCTCGTGAGGTCGGCCCTGACCGGGTGGTCAATGCTGTGGCTGCCCAAAACCTGTACGGAAAACCGTTGATAATCATTGATCTTGGCACTGCTACCACCTTCGATGTGGTTTCACAGGAAGGTGACTATCTTGGCGGGGCTATTGCCCCGGGCATTGCTATAGCTAGTGAGGCATTGTTTGCCCGCACTGCCGTGTTGCCTCGCATAGAGCTGGTCCGCCCCAAGCAAGTCATCGGCAGAAATACTATCTCAGCTATGCAATCGGGTATCATATTTGGCTACATTGACCTCATTGAAGGCATGATCCGGCGAATAGAGCAGGAATTGGGAAGCAAGGCCAAGGTGGTGGCCACCGGCGGGCAAGCTTATCCTTTTGCCGAAGAAATCGCAGAGATAGACGTAGTAAATCCCAATCTAACCTTGATTGGATTGCGGCTCATCTATGAAATGAATAGGGAGCAGTAATGCTTGGCAATAAGACCATAGTTTTGGGGATAACAGGGAGCGTTGCTGCCTACAAGGCGGCGGAGATAGCCAGCCAGCTAGTTCAGGCAGGAGCAAAGGTGAATGTGATTATGACGGAGGAAGCCATTCAGTTCGTATCACCTGTCACCTTCCGGGCTCTTACGGGCAGGCCTGTAGTTACTGAGATGTTTGACTTAGCCTCGGAATTCAGTATTGAACACGTCTCCCTGGCGGCAGCTGCTGACATAGTAGTTATCGCCCCTGCTACAGCCAATATTATAGCCAAGCTGGCTGCTGGTATTGCTGATGACATGCTCTGCTGCACGGTGCTGGCTACCAAGGCACCAGTAGTCATAGCACCAGCTATGGAAACGAACATGTACACTAATCCGGTTACCCGGGATAATCTTTCTAAACTGAGGGCTCGCAATTTCGTGATTATCGGTCCATCTGCGGGCTGGTTAGCCTCGGGCAAGGAAGGTGTGGGGCGACTTGCTGATATCAGCGATATCATAGGCAGCATCTGTGAGGTGCTGGGAAAGGGCAGAGACCTGGCTGGTAAGCACATCGTGGTTACGGCCGGTGGTACTCAAGAGCCTATCGACCCGGTTCGCTACATCAGTAACCGCTCGTCAGGGAAAATGGGCTATGCTCTGGCCGAGGCTGCGCGTGACCGGGGCGCGCAAGTATCATTAATCACGGCACCTGCCTTGTTAACTGAACCTCCGGGCGTCGGCGTCATTAAGGTGGGCACGGCCCAGGAAATGCTCCAAGCAGTGGAGAACATAGCTCCGAGAGCTGACGCTCTGGTTATGGCTGCCGCGGTAGCTGATTATCGCCCGACAAGAGCAGCTAAGGACAAGATCAAGAAAGGAGAGGCGAGGCTAACCTTGGAACTGGAGTGTACCCCGGACATTCTGGGCACTGTGAAAGGGAAGCTCATCAAGGTAGGCTTCGCCGCTGAGAGCAGCAACCTGGTGGAAAATGCCAGGCACAAGCTAAAGCAAAAGGGACTCGACCTTATCGTGGCCAATGACATTACAGCCAGTGATAGTGGGTTCGGCGCCGACAGCAATCGGGTAACCATAATTGACCGTGAAGGCAAGATTGATAACTTGCCTCTTCTGCCGAAAAGGGAAGTAGCTGATAAAATCTTGGATAAGGTGGTTGAATTCTTAGCTAAGAGGGGCAGAAAGTCGACGACTGGTATAGAGGTTGAACTACGAGAAGGACATATCGCCCGGAAGTATATTCCCATCAAGAAAAGGTACAGGCGCTTGTTTCCCAAGTTCAAGGCAGCATTCACATTTGTCACTAACATAGGTGAGATTCAAACCAACGCGGGACTCTGTCGCAGCGGCTCTAGCAATAGCCTGGAACTTCGCAAAGGATTGCCCAAATGGTTCAAAGCGCATCCAGAGCTCAAACCGGGAGACAAGGTCATAATCGAAGTCATTGAACTAAACAAACGCTATCGCCTGAGAATAGCCTAAAATCAAGGATATAGTTAAGCAGTGGGAGCAAAGATGCCACGAGAGTTCACCAGCGTTGTCGAGAAACTGGCCACCGGTATATCGGTTATGTAGGAGAGCTTCCAGGTGTAAATACCCAGGGGAAGACTTTGAAGGAGGTGAGGGAAAACCTTAAGGAAGCTCTATGCTTAATCATCCACGCCGACAGAGACCTGGCAATGAAAGGCCAAGCGAATACTCTCTCGAGAGATTCTTCGCTCCGCTCAGAATGACAGTGGGTTGTCCCGTAATCCCACAACCTTAACAAGGAAGGCCACTAGAAATGTCCGAAATACCTAAAGCCTACGAGCCAGGACAGATAGAAAAGAAGTGGTACGATTTCTGGCTGGGGCAGGGCTACTTTACCCCCAGAATAGACCCTGATAGGAAGCCTTTTGTCATTGTTATGCCGCTTCCTAATGTCACTGGTGACCTCCACCTGGGACATGCTCTCTTTGTGACACTGCAGGATATCATGACTAGGTGGCACAGGATGATGGGGGAGCCCACCTTATGGTTACCGGGGACGGACCACGCCGGCATTGCCACTCAGGTTGTTGTGGAGCGGCAACTGGCTAGGCAAGGCAAGACCAAGGAGGAGATTGGTCGAGAGGAATTCACAAGGCTGATCTTGAAATGGGCCGATAAGAACAGGGATGATATCAGGCGTCAACATCAGCTGCTGGGGGCTTCCTGTGATTGGACCAGAGAGAAATTCACCCTGGATGAAGGGCCGAGCAAAGCAGTACGGACTGCCTTCGCGCATCTATACGACAAGGGCTTAATCTATCGCGGTGAGCGCATGATAAACTGGTGTCCCCGCTGCCGAACTGCCCTCTCCGACCTCGAAGTTGAGCATAAAGATATTGTCGGACACCTTTACTACATTCGCTATCCGCTTACTGAAAGCGAGGGCTTCGTTACCGTAGCTACCACCCGCCCGGAGACTTTTCTCGGTGACACCGCTGTGGCGGTCAATCCTGAAGATGAGCGCTACAAGAATCTCATAGGGAAGAGCGTCACCCTTCCCATCATAGATAGAGCAATCGCCATAATCGCTGATGCTGCAGTTGATGTATCCTTCGGCACCGGGGCATTGAAGATTACTCCGGCTCATGATCCCACAGATCTGGAAGTAGCCCGAAGGCACAATCTGCCCCTGGTGAATGTCATGAATCCGGATGCCACAATGAACGAGAACGCCGGGCCCTATCACGGGCTGGAAAGATTTGCCTGCCGAGATAGGGTGTTAGGTGACCTAAGGGACAAGAAACTCTTGGAGAAAATCGAGCCCTACTCTCATTCGGTAGGTCATTGTTGCCGTTGCCAAACGATGATTGAACCTACAGTCAGCCTGCAGTGGTTTGTCCGAACACAGCCTTTGGCTGAAGCGGCGATCCATGCTGTTAGAGATGGCAAAATTGCCATAGTTCCCGACCGGTTCACCAAGGTATATTTCGACTGGATGGAGCACATCAGAGATTGGTGCATCAGCCGGCAGCTATGGTGGGGGCATCGTATCCCTGTGTGGTATTGTCAGGACTGTGCTAAGGTAACTGCCTCGATAGATGAACCTACGGCTTGCACCCATTGTGGTTCAAAACAACTTGTCCAGGACCCTGATGTCCTTGATACCTGGTTTAGCTCAGCGCTATGGACACATTCTGCGCTGGGCTGGCCGGAGGACAGTGATGATCTTCGCTATTTCTATCCCAGTTCGGTAATGGAAACAGGCTACGACATCCTCTTCTTCTGGGTTGCCAGGATGATCATGATGGGGCTGGAGAACATGGGCGAGGTACCTTTCCACACCGTTTACCTGCATGGGCTGATTCGGGATAAGAGCGGCGAGAAGATGAGCAGAAGCAAGCTGCAAGCTAATGCTACGAGGCCCGCCGAGCCCGCAGGCACCTACGGTGTTGACGCTCTCCGTTTTGCTCTAACCGCAGGGAGTACGCCGGGGAATGATATGAGTGTGAGCACAGGCAAACTGGAATCCGGCCGCAATTTCGTCAACAAGCTGTGGAATGCCACCAGGTTCATCCTTCAGGCCATGCATTCTGAAAGGCTGGACGCAGATGCCATGGAGTTGCAGCCACGGAGAATAGAAGACCAATGGATTAATAGCCGGCTGAACCGTCTCATTGGCGATGCTACCGAGTTGATGGAGGAGTTCCGATTCGGTGAGGCAGAGCAGGAGATTCACGATTTTCTCTGGTCTGTGTTTTGTGATTGGTACATTGAAGCTGCCAAAATAAGGCTTCGTAGCCAGTCAACCCCTTCGCCTCTACCCTTCTTGATCAACACATTGGAGAAATCACTGCGTCTCCTGCATCCCTTCATGCCCTTTGTCACCGAAGAACTCTGGCAAAGCCTGAAGCAGCATCTACCTACCAAGGACGAGATGCCGGCTTCCATAATGATCGCTCCCTATCCCCTTGCTGACCATAAGGCCTTTGCGCCAGAGGCGGAGCGCGTCATGGATTCGCTGATAGAGATCGTGCGCTCTATCCGTCACGTTCGGGCTGAACACAAGGTAATGCCAGGCAAATGGATTGAGGCCCGAGTATATGCTGGCGAGCTTCTTGGTGGTCTTATCGCACAGGCGAATATAATAGAGACAACAGCCAAAGTGCGACCCCTAACGATACTTGATCGCCGGGAAAGGGAGGCTATCAAAGATAAGGCCTTAGTCCTGGTGTTGAAGGAGGCCGAGGTGGTTCTGCCATTGGCGGGCCTGGCGGACCGGCTTGCTGAAGAACAGCGGCTGGTAAAGGAAAGCGACGAAATCAGAGCAAGAATTGCCCGACTCGAAGCAAGACTAAGAGATGAAGCCTTCTTAGGTAAAGCACCGTCTCAGGTTGTTGAAGGGGAGAAACAAAAGCTAGCCATGCTCGAAGACAAATTGGAAAGGTTACGCCGGGAGTTGTCCCGGCTGAGTTCGCCGTCGGCTGATATGTAGATACGGGATCGTGAGGAACCGGCAGAATTGAAGGTCATGGGTCAGAATACCGACCAGAACTGCGGGCTTTCTTAGCTTTTTTCTCTGTGCTTCCGGGTTTCTGCTTCTGCCCTCTGCATCTCCAGAAGGCCGCGTCTAGAGTACCGAAACTAGAGTTCAATGCTCAGCTCTCGCGAGAGGCACAGTGACCTGGTCTTGAGGTCTAATATCTCGCGTAGCTTTGTCAGGGCCTTTTTGGTATCGCTGGCCACACAGGACTTGTCATGCCTTCTCACACGATGCTTGAATAACCAGTAGGTAAATTGATTCAACTCGCTCAAGCTTATAGACCTGGGCTGAGGATAGTGTCTCTCTTTTCTAAACAGCTTGAGAAGGGCAAGTTGATTGGCGCCATAAATACGCTGGTAGGCCTCGTCAACCACGCGGTTGTCGCCGGTCAAGCCTAGCACTCTCTTTTCCTTTCGTATCTCTTCGGTTACAGCCAGGACGAGAAATCTCTCCACTATGATGCCATAGAAGTAGTTGAGGTGGGCTTCGTATTTGAGGGCACCGATCATGTTCTTGAACTCGTCCCTGGATAGCTCTGCCGGTGGTATGTCAAAGAAGAGAAGATCGATCCGCTCTTTTTCCGGAATAAATCCATCGAGCTCTTCACATAACCTCTCCGCTAGAACCAGCCAATCGAAAGCTTCATTATCGACAAGATATCTGTAATGTCGCCCCTGATAATCGTCTTCGGGGCTATTCCAGACACGAATGGCTTCGAGCAGGGCTACATACCAGTTCTTGCCTGCAGCGATAGCACTCTTCAGTTCTTGGATTGCCTGAGTATCTCGAGTGGACACTTCGGCCACCTCCGGGGTGGTTATCTGGGAGAATCACCTTTAATATTATATCTCTCTCAGTTCGGGGACTCAAGGCACAGTGTCCTCCCAGGCGATTGTTGAGTGGTAACTGTTGCCAGGATGACCCTGCCTGCAATCGACAGGCGCTTGCTGCTTATTTGCTGATATCGGCCGGCTTACGCAGTGGCTTGAAAATGCCGTTCGCCGCTATGTTGGAGGCAACCTCCTCGGCTTCCTTGACTATCCTGTCTATCAACTCCTTTACCGTTGGAATATCATGAACTAGTCCTATTGCCTGTCCCGCGCTCAGCAGGCCGCTATCCACATCACCTGTTTCGAGCAGCTTCAGGCCTACTCTGCCGCTGATGAGCGACTCCAGTTGATGTATATCGGCACCTTGCTGTTCCATCTCGAGCACCTTCTCAGCCGTCGGGTTTCTCAATGCCCTTATCGTGTTGCGGAATGAACGCAGCAACAAGAGCGTGTCGCGCTCCGATGCCGTCGTTAACCACTCTTTCACTCGGGCATGTCCTGGTGCCTCCTTGGTTGCCATGAAGCGGGTACCCATGTTGACTGCGTCTGCTCCCAGCGCCAGGGCGGCAACAAGACCACGCCCGTCGCCAAAGCCCCCAGAGGCAATAACAGGGATATCTACCGCGTCAACGGTCAACGGAATCAGGACGAGGGAGGTAACATCTTCCTCGCCGGGGTGTCCGGCACACTCAAAACCATCGATGCTCACTGCATCACAGCCTATTCGCCGGGCGGTGCGAGCGAAGCGGACTGCGGTGCACTTGTGTATGACCCTTACTTCAGCCGCCTTGAGTCGTTCCATATAAGGCTCCGGGCTTCTGCCCGCCGTCTCCACGATCTTTATTCCGGCACTGATAACCGTATCTAAGTAGCCATCAATGTCCACGGGGCGAAGAGTGGGCAACAGCGTTATATTCACGCCGAAGGGTTTATCAGTAAGTGTTCTGGTCTTCTTGATTTCCGCGGCCAGTTCCTCGGGGGTCGGAAATGTAAATGCAGTTAAAATGCCCAGGCCGCCGGCGTTGGAAACTGCAGCGACCAATTCTGCTCGAGAAATCCACATCATCCCGCCCTGGATAATAGGATACTTGATGCCAAAAAGCTCAGTTATGCGTGTTCTAAACATCGGGCTTCCTCCTTCTAATATATTGGTCCTGATTATAGCATCCAGGCGGCACTCTAGCGCATTCACTTGCGCGTATGCGTTCCTCTTGCTGCCATGACGGGCTATTTGCCCCTCCAGCAAGGCTCCCTCTTTTCAAAGAAGGACCTGATGCCTTCCTGGAAGTCCTCAGTCCTGCAACTCAGTTGGAAGCAGTAGCGTGTCGCTTCCTGGTGAGCTTCCATCGTGCGTTCCAGGCCTGTGTACATCAGTTGCTTGGCCATCTGTACTGCCAGAGGGGCACCTCTTGTCAGTCTCTTTGCCATCTCTCTAGCTGTGGGCATCAGTTCTGCATCGGGCACGACCTTGCTCACCAGTCCTATTCGCAGCATCTCCTCAGCGTCGATGATATCCCCTGAAAACACCAGTTCACAGGCCTTGGATAGCCCCACGATGCGAGGTAGCAGGTAAGTCCCCGCGCCGGTGTCCGGGACCATGCCTCTCAGGACGAACACCTGTCCCCAACGGGCGCTTTCAGCAGCGATTCTGATATCGCAGTGTAGCGTAAATTCGGCTCCGATGCCCACGGCGGCCCCGTTGATGGCGCAGATCACCGGCTTAGGGATACTGTTGAAGAACCACATGGACTGGCGATACTCTGTGGAGAACCTCTCTTTCATAAGCTCTATCTCTGTCTCCGCTGTCTGCGGCACTTCGTCTGTAAGGTCGGTCCCGGCAGAGAAGGCACGACCGTTTCCGGTCAGTATCACGACCCTCACCGTGTCATCCCTCTTGATATCTTCAATGAGTGAATTGATCCTGTGGAGCATCTCGTGTGTCAGCGCATTCAGTCTCTCGGCACGGTTAAGCGTTATTATGCCGATGCCGTCATCCCTCGCGTACAGTACATCGTGTTCTACCATTATGAACCTCCTTCTTTCCCAATTATTGGCTCATGGCTCCAGGACCTGATGGTTTTCGGGACAAACGCCCATTGCCCGCGGGCCCCATCTCATGCCCTCAACCCTGTTTCTGAGCACGGTCCCGTTCTCTCCGCCATGGCGGTGTGGCTGCTTGTTTCGTATCGGCTGTCCTGCTCTGCTGCCCTGATGCTGCTCTGGCCGGCACGAGCGCGCATCACCGCGAACTGCTGACAGCATTTCAGGCCACCGGAATGCCTGGTCAGGAAGATGAAGCCTGGAGGGGCGGGCAGGGAACCCGGCGAAGCCTCTGTCGGTTCCCAGGTGCAATGTTGACATAATGTCGCACGTCATCGCCAACATAATTATATCATCGCCATCGCATTCGCTGAAGCCTTCTTCCTTTTGCGCGTGTTAAGTTGTCGGTGTTATACTGAGGCGGCGAGACTACAGACAACAACCGCGCTAGGGACATCGGGCATGAAAATCAACGTAATGACTGACATACTTGAGGCGAATGACCGTATCGCGGCTGTGAATAGGCAGCTCTTTGACAGCCACAAGAACCTGGTGCTCAATCTGATGAGTTCACCAGGGGCAGGCAAGACTATGTTACTTGAGAAGACTGCTCAGGCGCTCAGGGGCAAGTTGCGCCTTGGCGTGATTGTGGGGGACGTTGAGACCGCACGGGACAAAGAGAGACTCGAGAAGTATGATCTTCCTGTGGTGCAGTTGAATACAGGCAGCGCCTGTCACCTTGACGCCAATATGATTGCCTCCGCGCTGCCCCACGTCGATCTGACGAATATTGACGTACTAGTTATCGAAAACGTAGGTAACCTCGTGTGCCCGGCCGAATTCAGGGTGGGCGAGGACTTCAAGATCATGATCCTCAGCGTGACAGAGGGTGATGAGAAGCCCCTCAAATATCCACTTATGTTCAGGGAGTCCTCGCTGCTTCTAATCAACAAGATCGATCTGCTGAAATACACCAATTTCAATCTGGACGAGGCGAAAGCAAACGCTAGGAAGGTCAATCCGAATATAGAAATCGTGGATATCTCGTGCGTCACGGGCGAGGGGATTTCTGACTGGGCGGCCTGGCTTTCTGGATGCTATAAGAGAAAATTCGGGACTAACTCTCTTGCATGAGATGGCACTTGCCCGAAACATCATCGATATCGCTGTTGCGGCAGCCGAGAAGGAAAAGGCCGACAGAATTATCGGAGTGAATGTGGTGGTAGGGGAGTTGCGGGGCATCATCCCGGCACAGCTCATTTTCTGTTTTGGGCTCATGTCGGAGAATACTCTTGCTGCGGGCGCTCATCTCAACCTGGAAACCAGGCCGCTGCTTGGCAGGTGTAGAACGTGCCAGGAGGATTTCGCTGTGAAGGACTACATGTATGTGTGTCCCAGATGTGAGGGACAGGATATTGAAATCGTTAGCGGCACAGAGCTTCGAGTGAGAGACATCGAAGTTGAGTAACATAGCGAAAGGAGGTTGGACTTATGACCCAACGTGTGTATGACGAGTTAGCTGATGCCTTGAGTTTGAGGGGTGGGTCTGTGCCTGTGCTTAAATGCAAGGAGTTCTTGGCTCTGCTGGAGGAGCTTTTCACCCCGGAAGAAGCTGAACTGGCAGCCAGGATGCCCATTGGCCTGACTACTGTAAAGCGCCTTGCCCGCGAAACTGGCGGCAGTGGTACTGAGAAAGTGGAGACTGTCTTGGAGGCTCTGGCCGATAAGGGGATTGCCTTTGCTACCGAGAGGAATGGGCTGAGGATTTACGCGCTGATGCCGATTATCCCCGGCATTTTTGAGATGCAGTTCATGAAGGGGGAGGTCAGTGAACGTACCAAGAAGCTGGCTCGCCTGTTCGATGATTACTTCTCAGTGGCCGACGAGATCGCAAGGAAGCAAATGGCAGCTGTTCCTGGAGGCAACCCTGGATTTCCTTTTGCCAGAGTCGTAACTGTAGAGCAAGAGATTCCGACTGATGTTACGGTGCATCCATATGATAAGGTTTCGACATATATCGATGAGGCTGAGTGTATCGCGGTCAGCGTTTGCTATTGCCGTCATCATGGTGAACTGTTGAATCATCCCTGTGACAAGCCCAAGGACGTATGTATGACCCTCGGTCCGCATGCCAAATACGTGGCAGAGCGAGGCTTCGGCAGACTGATATCTAAGGAAGAGGCAAAACAGGTTCTGGACCGCTCTGAGGAGGCGGGGCTCATACATTGCTCCAGCAATACCGGCGGCTACGTCAGTTTTATCTGCAACTGCTGTGAATGTCACTGCGGTATTATCCGGAGCATCAAGAGTGGCATAATCCCTATGGGAGCGGTCTCCAGCTTCATAGTAATGGTAGATGAGCATGAGTGCAGCGGATGCGGCTCATGCGTCGATAGATGCCAGATGGAGGCTCTTTCGCTCAACGGCGATGCGGTGGTTCGCAAGGCCGAACGCTGCATCGGATGTGGGCTCTGCGTATCGGTCTGCCCGACGGGCGCATTGAAACTGCAGTTAAGAGAAGGGGCACTGGTGCCGCCCTTGAACCAGCGTGAACTTAGATTGTCCTTGATCTCAGCTATGCAGCAAATCAAGCGATGACGGCGTCCCGCGATGACGGAGAGTCGCCATCCGGGCAGAAAAAGGGTCACAGCGCTAGCTATCTATTCCCATTTAGAACGGCAAGCAATTCTGCCAGGGGCAAGGTGTTGAGGACGTGCTGCGCCTCACACCAGGCCCGCCGGGCAACGCCGACTCCGAACCGCATAAAGCCCAGATGTGCAATGCTGTGAGCATCGGTACCGATGGCGAGCTTTACTCCCAAATCCCTGGCGCGAAGGGCGTGAATATCCTTCAGGTCTAAACGGTCGGGCATGGCGTTTATCTCCACGATCTTGTCATTCCTGGCTGCCGCCCGCAGAATGGCTTCTAAGTCTATGGCTACGGGCTCACGCCTTCCTATCAGGCGGCAGGTAGGATGGGCAAGCACGTCAACATCGGGATCTTCTACGGCCTGTAGCACCCTTCGGGTCATCTTTTCCTGGCTTTGGTGCATGGCGGAGTGCACTGCGGCAATCACTATGTCCAGCTCAGACAGGACTTCGTGCGGCAAGTCCAGGCTACCATCCGCCCGGATGTCGACCTCAACCCCAGCCAGCACATGAATCCCGGTCAAACGCTCGTTCAAGGCTTTGATCTCAGCGAGTTGCTTCCTCAGCCTCTCCGCATCGAGACCATGAGCAATACCACGTCCCGCCGAATGATCGGTGATTGCGATATACTGATAGCCCATATCTCTGGCAGCCAGAGCCACTTCCTCGATGGAATCATGTCCATCGCTCCATCCGGTATGGATGTGGAGGTCTCCCTTTATGTCGGCTAACTCCACGAGCTTTGGTATAGCTTCCTGCTCAGCTTTCTCGATTTCACCCTGGGCTTCTCTGAGTTCTGGTGGAATATACTGAAGCCCAAGCCGATGATAGAATTCCTCTTCGGTGGAAAACTTCTCCAAGCTGCCCGTCACCATGACGGCTATCCCATATTCACTTAGCTTCAACCCCTGCTTACGCCCTCTTTCTCTCAGGGAAATGTTATGCTGTTTACTCCCGGTAAAATACTGAAGCAAGGAACCGAAGCAATCATGCTCCACCATCCTCAGGTCAACCTGCAGTCCGTCTCTGACGATAGCGCTGGCCCTGGTTGACCCCTGGGCCAGGACCTGCGCTACCTGGGGCAGGGCAGCAAAAGCAGAGATAACCTGCGCGGGGTCATCAGCGGTGCCCATCAGGTCGATATCACCCACCGTTTCCCGGAAGCGCCGTAAGCTGCCGGCGGGAGTGAGATTTCTCACCCCACGGATAGGGCTGAGGGCGCTCATGATATCCTCAACGACGGGCAAAGCTTCGCCGATGGGGATGCGCTGGTCTTTGCGGCGCAACGCCCGGATTTGGTGCAGGATACTGTCGGCAGTCTTCTCGCCAAGGCCTAAGAGTTCGGCCACTTGCCCCTCATTGATAGCCGACTCCAATTCATCCACGGAGCTTATCCCCAGTTCGCTGGAAAGCTTCTTGGCCGTCTTGGGGCCGATTCCGGGTATCGCTAAAAGATTGGTTATCCCCTGGGGCAACTCGGCCTTCAGATTTTCATAGTAGTCAAGCTTGCCGGTGGTTATCAGCTCGACGGTCTTCTTGGCTATCGCCTCGCCCACGCCGGGGATATTTCGCAGGTCCTCCCCTTCCTCAATCATTATCTTCAATTCCCTGGGATAGTGGTCGATAGCCCTGGCTGCCTTCTGGTAGGCTCGCATTTTGAAGACGTTCTCCCCCTTGATTTCCAGAAGGTCAGCAATGTCCTGAAATACCGTGGCCACCTTGCTGTTTTTCATGGCTTTCCTCGCTCTCTCCTCCCTCCTTCATTATAGCCTTATCCCCCAGGTCGGTGATAGCTGAAGGCACTGTCTGTAGTCATCAACCGGAGGTCGAGGAGAATATCGGATTGCTATCAAGTTGAACCTCCCCGGCTCCGCGAGTTAACTGCCTTACGGCTTCGGCCTGCAGATGCTCCAGCATTGACACTCCCGAGATCAAACGATAATATAATTACTGGTCGAGGCAACTCAGAGGAGTGGCTGTCTCTTGAGGATGGCGTAATCAACGTAGAAAGGGCAGCGGATGTGATTACAAAAGGGAATAGGGTCGCTTCATCCTTGCTCGTTTTGCTCCTGGCGGTGCTTTTGTTCTTGTCGCCTGCCTGCCAGTCGGACGCCACTCGTGATGTCCTGCGCGAGGAGACGTCTTCCTATCGCTTTTCCCTGGTACGCTGGCAGGTGACGAATTTGCCTGTCAAGTTAGTCTCGAGCATCTTTAACGTGGGGGAGGTGCCCCCGCCGGAGGAACGAAAGGCCCTGGTCGGTGAGTTTCTTGCCCTGCAATCTGAGGTACGGAGCTTGGAGCGACAGCTAGCCCGTGCCGTAGCTGTTCAAGGCCAGTCCCCGGAGACTGAGACTCTGGAAGAGGAACTGCGAGAGCTGCGCCTCGAATTCATGTCTCTTGCCCCGCACGTCGAGGCAATCATAGAGTATGAAGTCGCACACGTGCTAGCATCGCAAGGCTTCGGCTTCAGCCTGGCCAGTGGCCGCGTCATCTTCCCGCCGGTGCTCTTCGTTTTCCAACCGGCACCATCCATGTTGGTGGCGTCGCCGCGCGACCGCATTCAGTTACTGGGCTACGAGTTGCTCTGTCCCTCGTTGACCGTGAGCCAGTTTGAACTCGTGGAGGGCAGGTTTGCCCAACATGATAACCTGTCCGTCATAGTTGCCAGCCCGGGGGGTCTGGCCACTTATCCTAGCATTGTAGATGAGGGGGCCAGATTCTATCGCACTCTCTACGTGGTGGTCCATGAGTGGGTGCATCATTATCTGATCTTCTATCCCCTGGGGCGTGCCTGGTTTCAGGGCGGCGTCGCCCGGCAGCTTAACGAGACGGTGGCGGACATAACAGGCTATGAGGTGGCCGACCAGATATATCGGCAGTACGGGTACGAGCCGCCGCCATGGCAAACACCGCCCACGGAAACAGGCTTTAACTATACCGCGGAGATGCGCGAGACCCGCCTGGTCACCGGGCAGCTACTGGAGGAGGGCAGAATTGATGAGGCGGAGCAGTACATGGAAGAGCGCCGCCAGCTATTTGTGGACGAGGGCTACTACATCCGTAAATTGAACCAGGCCTACTTTGCCATCCGTGACCCGTATGCCTTTTCCCCTACTTCGATAAGCCCGATGGGCGAACAACTCCAGGAGCTGCGCAGCTACTATGACACCCTGGGCGAGTTCGTGCTGGCGCTGCGGGGACTGACAACGTATGAGGAGGTGCTCAGGTTGCTAGATGAGAAGCGCGCTCAGCATCTCGACTCCTACTGACTGAAATAGCTTACCGGTCACCTGCTGCCTCGGATGCCGTGCCGATTATTGTCGTAAGGATTGGCCCTGACCAGCAGGCGATTTCCGCATGACGGGTGCTTGGAGAGGTAGTGCTGGGCTTTGCCCTCGTGCGGCCCGACCCTGAAGGGTCGCACTACGGAATCCGGCGGCGGAGAATCTCGACGGCGGCAAAGGCATGTCTGAGTCCGAAGCGACAACAGCATTAGACCACTCGGCTTAGAACGGCAGGTACGGAATCAGCTTATCAGGGTACAGGATGAAGAGAATCCCCAC
>SOJG01000064.1 GCA_004375885.1 Dehalococcoidia bacterium | reverse complement strand
CTGGCAGAGCCCGCCTAGCTAGTATATGACAAGGCTCACCCGATACATCCCAGAGTTATCTTGACAGCCACCCACCGTCTACGTTTAATATGGCACCATTGATATAATTAGACGCTGCCGATGCCAAGAAGACAACCGCACCCTTCAAATCATCAGGTTCCCCCCAGCGGCCAGCCGGAATCCGCTCAAGGATTGACCTATTACGTACAGGGTCTTTCCGAAGTTCTTCTGTGTTCCTTGTGACAATATAGCCAGGGGCGATAGCATTTACATTTACCCCTTGCCCCGCCCACTCATTGGCAAACGCCTTGGTGAGCTGTCCAATCCCAGCCTTACTGGCAGCATAGCTAGGAATCAATATACCTCCCTGGAATGTTATCATCGAGGCAGTAAAGATTACCTTGCCCGAACCACGCGCCAGCATATCCTTCCCTATTTCGCGGGTCAAAATAAAGTGAGAGGTCAGGTTGATTTCAATTATCTTATCCCAATACTCGTCCGGGTGCTCGACGGCTGGTTTACGTAGAACGATGCCCGCGTTATTCACTAGAATATCAATGACAGGATTATCAGATTTCACCCGGGAGATAAAGTTATACAGGGCCTGCCGGTCACCAAAATCACACTTATAGCCTTTGAAGTTTCGGGCCAGAGCGTTGACCTCCTTCTCTATTTCACTCCCGGACTCCTCCAAGGTAAGACTGACACCAACGATATCAGCACCGGCCTCCGCTAGTCCCACTGCCATGGATCTGCCAATTCCGTGCTTACAACCGGTTACCAAGGCAACTTTTCCATCTAGTCTAAATTGATCCAGTATGCTCATTTCTTTCGCCTCCTTAATTTAAGCCAGTGGGTCAAAACATAAGCCCCTAGCGCCCCAGTTTCCCCTGGCAGAGCCCGCCTGAAATATACGGAAACTTTTTGATTCGGTTAAGCTATCTTGACAGCCATCTGCCATCGACAAAACTTACCGAGTTATTCTTATGCTTGCTCCACCGGCTATTAACTTTTCTACTTCCTCTGGAGCAAACCAGTTAAGGTCGCCGGGATTTGAATGTTTCAATGCTGACACTGCAGTGCCATATTTTAGTGCTCGTTCAATGTCTTCTTTATTGGTAAGATAACCGTACAGAAAGCCGCCGACGAAAGAATCTCCGGCACCAAGCCGGTCCACTATCTCAACATCATATTTTCGGTCTTCATAAAACTTGCCCTGATGATAGACAATAGCTGTCCAGTAGTTCCTCCACACGCTGATATTCTCCCTCAGAGTGATGGCTACTACTTTGAAGTTGAAATGCTCGGCAAGCTTTAGAGCTACCTCTTTGTAGTCCTTACCCTCTATCTGGAAAACTCTGGCGGTATCTTCCTCAGTGGTAAACAGGATATCAATGTACTCCATTAAGGGGGTGAGGGTATTCTTTGCTTGCTCCGTACTCCAGAGGCGAGCCCGGTAGTTGAGGTCAAAACTGACCAGTAAGTTTGCCTTTCGTGCCTGGCTCAGGGCTTCCCGGGTAGTCTCGGCGGCACTACTACTTAATGCCGGGGTAATCCCGGTTAGATGAAAAGCCCTTGCCTCGGAGAACAGATTAGCCCAATCAACCATGCCCGGTTGTATCTTTGATACCGCCGAATTAGCCCGGTCATAGAACACTGTGCTTGGACGGGGCAGTGCCCCGAACTCAAGAAAATAGATACCGAGCCTATCCTCATCTGACCAGATAATATATGAAGTATCAATACCTTGTTCGCGCGTCTTATTTCGTACCATTCTTCCCAGGGGGTTACGAGGCAGACAAGTTATATAAGTCGTGCTCAGTCCCAGCCTTGTTGCGGTAGCAGCCACATTAAGCTCAGCACCACCGATATAGGCATCGAAGCTTGTCGTTTGCTCCAGCCGCTGAAAATGTGGTGGAGAGAGTCTTAGCATTGCTTCCCCGAAAGTGACCAAGTCAAACATTATTTACCTCCTTTGAGTCTTTGCCTGACCTCTCTTATCCTGACAATGTAGTCTCGCGCTTTTTGCTCCAATATCCCGTAATCTCCTTTAGCTAGGGCTTCCTTGGTTAAGTCGCCCCCCACCGCCACCGCCACTGCCCCCGCCTCAAACCACTCCGCCACATTATCCAGGTTTACCCCTCCAGTTGGAATCAGCATTGCCTGTGGTAATGGTTCTCTTATCGCCTTGATAATGCTGGGCCCAAAGAGACTGGCGGGAAAGATTTTTATGGCATCAGCCCCGCTCTCCAGGGCTTCAACCACCTCTTTGACACTCATCACCCCGGGTATGCTGACCTTGCGGTAGCGATGGCACATCCGGACAGTCTCGAGGTCAAAGTAAGGACTAACCACGTATTCGGCTCCGGAGAGAATAGCCAGACGGGCTGTCTCCGGGTCTAGGACGGTGCCCGCCCCAACTATTATCTCTCCGCTCTGGTATCGCGATGCCAGCTCGCGGATTACCTCAAGAGCTCCGGGGACGGTCATCGTTATCTCAATGGCGGTGATGCCACCCTTGCGGGCCGCCTCGGCTAGATTGTATCCTCGTTCAACATCAGGTGCCCGGATTATGGCAATTATGCCACCTTCGAGGATACGCCTCAGGGTTTCACACTTGTCTTGCATTTTCTCCCTCCCTCACAGACCTTTTTAGTTTTGCTACGAGACCTCTCGTGGCGGTGGAAAAACACACGGAAGGGGAATATTCGCCTATATTGCCCCAGTTTTCCCTTGCACAGCCCGCTCATGGTATTTTATAAGCTCTCTCACCTATGGACGCAGTATAACTACCCTAGCGGTAGCCTGATGTCAAACCTCTGAGCGATATCCCGCAGTTTTCGAACGGTTCCTTCAGGAAGGGGAATACCGTTCCGAGAACGGTCGTCAAAGATTCTGTTCTCAGGCTCACCGGGAACGAATATCTCGCTGAATCCTTCCGCCTTGGGCAGGGCTTTCAGACCATCAATGAGATTATCAATATGCTCCTTGTAACCTTCCACATCGGTAAAAGTGCTGATGTCAATCGCAACGACAACACTGTTCTGAATATGACGACTTGAGTAGCCCGGGCGAACTTGTATGACCTCTGGTTTCTCGCCCTGCGTTAGGGGACCTACTTCCTTGTCCAGTAGTGCTGGCTCTAGCAGCGGGTTACCCACCATGACACTGGACAGACACTCGAACATAAGTGCCAGGCCGGAGCCCTTGGGACCACCAAAGGGTAGCAGTGCCGTTCCCTCCTTAGGGTCGGTAGTAGGATTTCCGTCCTTGTCTATCGCCCAGCCCACCGGTATGGGAACACCCTTGTCGAGAGCAAGGTGGATCTTCCCCGCAGCGACCACGCTGGTGGCCATGTCCAGAATTAGTGGGCGGTGACGCTTCGCCGGCACGGAGATGGCTATCGGGCTATTGTGCACTCCCGGAACCTTGGCACCATAGGGTACCATGTTGGGGGGATTACAAACAAAAGTGAGTCCCGCCATACCTTTCTCCGCTGCCATCAATGCATAGTAACCTATGGCTCCCTGGTGCGTGGTGTTGCGGATTGCCGCCCAACAGACGCCTACCTCTTTCGCCTTCTCAATCACCCGGTTCATAGCGAACATTGTGACTACCGCACCAAAAGCACGATCGGCATCAATTAACAGGGTGGCGGGCGTCTCCTTCATAATCTGAATGTTAGGTTTTGGGTTCATCATGCACTTGTCCACGTTTTCCACGTACCACGGAATTAGTAGCACGCCGTGGGAATCTACCCCTCGCAGGTTGGCCCATATTAACACTGTAGACTCAGTTTCTGCATCCTCCGGAGGCATTCCTACCCGTACAAATATCTCCTTGGCGAATTGTTTCAACGGGTCTCCAAGCACTCTAGTCTCTCCCATAATTCATTCTCCTCAACAAATTTACTATATATCAGTAAAGGCTCATCGCAACATTATTTCGAGTCACTACTTTTCTATCTCCTAACAGATGTTGGCGTGAGACCCCCCTGAGCAAAGCCACCATCCACCTTTATGTAATCAGCAGTCACGAAATCAGAAGCATGGCTTGCCAGAAATATCGCCACTCCAGCAAAATCCTCCGGCTTACCCCACCGCCCTGCTGGTGTCTGGAGACGTACGAAATCATCCAGACCAGGGAAGTCTCTTCGTGCCGATACCGTCATAGGAGTATCAATCCAGCCGGGCAGAATGGCATTTACCTGAATATTATCTTTTGCCCAAGCGACTGCTAAAGAATAGGTTAGTGACAGAATCCCCATCTTGCTGCAGGCATAGGGCACTACCTTCCCTAGGCCAAATAGCGAGGTCATCGAGCCAATATTTATAATCTTACCGCCTCCAGCCTCTTTCATTGACGGATAAACTGCCCTGGAGCACAGGAAGGCACCACGCAGGTTTATGTTCAGTATCCAGTCCCACTCCTCGACGCTGTAGCCCTCGGGCATCTTGCGAATAATAACACCGGCGCAATTAACCAGGATGTTGACTTTACCAAATTCATCAATCGCTTTCTTCACGCCCTCCTGAATGCTCACTTCTTGACCTATATCCACCACCAACCCCAGTACATGAACGCCAAATTTCTCTCTGATGTCCTTTACGGTCTCAGCGGTTTTGGTTTCACTCAGCTCTACGATCACGATGTCACTTCCAGCTGAGGCCAAGGCATAGGCAATACCTTTACCAATACCACCGTTGCCACCAGTGACCATGGCTACTTTATCCTTCAGGTTAAATATATCTTGCATTTGACACCTCCAAAATAAACTGTATTCTCTCCACTCACATCGCCTTAAATTTTCTTTTTACCAACTCTATCCTCCTTTGTACTGT
>SOJG01000076.1 GCA_004375885.1 Dehalococcoidia bacterium | reverse complement strand
GATAGCCAGATGGATTTCGACATAGAGCTGGCTAAGCGGCAATCAGCGGACAACCCTGTGTATTATGTCCAATATGCTCACGCCCGCATTGCCAGTATCCGGAGCGGCCGTCTCAAAGCCATGATGAAGCACGAGATCCGGGATTGATGGAAAGGGCCGGGCATGATATCGTTCGCTCCTGACAGAGAAAGCAGCCAAACCATGACAGCTACACACATATCGGGGTTGTTGGGGTTCTGTTCATTAAAGGTTGACCATTCTTCAACACCGTGTAAGCAGCTTCTGCCAGGTGGCGACGCAAAGCCCCAATGGCCTTAGCATGCCCTTTACTCCAGTGCTACTGCGGAGGAGCCCCGTGAGGCAGGTTTTGCTGGCAGGCAGAGGAGTTCCCTCAGCATCGAAAGGGAAAGACGCTTGCTGGAAGCCTGCCAGCGATGTTATGCTTCTCTGTTCACTGACCGGACCATCAGCACCGCGCAGAGAAAGGCTTTGGCCACATGAAACCTGCTCTTTCGGTGGGCGCGCCAAAGATGGTGCGCTGAGACATGGCCGGCGCCGGCGTGATGTTTTCCTGAGACTCCGAGACGGGGTTTCGAGATGTGATGGTCATAAATGCCTCCTGGAGGCTGGGGGAAAGCGTGGTGCGGGGCCTGGTCAGCCCCGATGAGTCTATAGTCTTCACACCGCCGATTGGCGGGGAGGACCGGTGCCCATCATTGGCAGGACTATGGACGAAAGATGGAGAGCAAGAGAAGACGAAGTAACACGGAGATGGGAAACAAGAAGACGCACACAAAGCAGTTCAGCCTGAAGGGAATCGGTGCTGTGATCTTTGACACGGACGGCGTGCTCACGGATACTGCCCGCATCCACGCTGAAGCCTGGAAGCAGCTATTTGATGAATACCTGGGAAAACGCGCGGACCGACAGGGAGAGCAGTTTCAACCGTTTGATTCTGCCTTGGACTACCAACGCTATGTTGACGGCAAGCCCCGACACGATGGTGTTAAGGCTTTTCTGGAGTCTCGCGGCATTCGGCTTCCATACGGAAGTCCAGAGGACAAGCCGGACCAGGAGACAATATGCGGACTCGGCAATCGGAAGAACCGGTACTTTCTCCAGCGCCTGAAACGGCAACGTGTAAGACCGTACGAATCCTCCGTGACGTTCATTGAGCAGCTGAAGTCAAGAGGCATCCGCACGGCGGCCGTATCGGCAAGCCGTAATGCTGAGAAGGTGCTGGAAGCCGCCGGTATTCGAGGACTTTTTGACGATAAGATTGACGGGGCCGACTCCGCCCGACTTCGTCTGAAAGGTAAACCTGACCCGGCGATCTTCCTGGAAGCAGCCAGACGGCTCGGCGTCAAGCCGCAGGAGGCGGTCATCGTGGAGGACTCTCTCGCCGGTGTCGAGGCTGGACGGCGGGGTGAATTTCGGCTTGTTATCGGGGTAGACCGGGCGGGCCAGGGTGAAGAGCTCCGGAAACGGGGCGCCGACATCGTCGTCCGGGACCTGTCCGAGCTCAAAATCCCTCGGCCACAATCTCACAAACGAGTCACCGCAAGGACCGTCGACAGCCTACCGTCTGCTTTAGAGAAGAGGGAAGAAATCTTCAGGCGATTGCGTGAAAGAACGCCCGCCATCTTCCTGGATTACGACGGCACGCTGACCCCAATTGTTGACGACCCGGCTGCGGCAACGCTACCGGAGCAGACAAAACGAATAGTCAAACAGCTAGCCCAGCAGTACTCGGTAGCCGTTATTAGCGGCCGTGACCTCGCTGACGTAAAGAATATGATCGGGATCAGCGACATTGCCTATGCCGGCAGCCATGGATTTGATATCGCCGGGCCGGGTGGGCAGCACCGGTACCAGGAGCGCGGTACCGACTTCCTCCCCGCGCTCGACCGGGCCGAGACAGAACTGCCGACGGCGCTGGAAGATGTACAAGGCGTCAGGATTGAACGGAAGCGGTTTGCCATCGCCGTTCATTATCGTCAAGTCGACAGAGCCAGGCTCGATGAACTTGAAAAGAGATTTGACGAAGTCCTCTCCCATTATCCCGATCTGAAAAAGACCACGGGAAAAGAGATATTTGAACTCAGGCCAAATATAGACTGGGACAAGGGCACGGCTCTACTCTTCCTGCTTGAGACACTATACGCTAATGGGGAGCGAGTCCTGCCTGTGTATATTGGTGATGATGACACCGACGAGGATGCCTTCCGGGCCATCAGTGACCGAGGTATTGGCATCGTGGTTGGTACCGAGAAGCGCCCGACGTCTGCTCACTATGCACTGCGTGACCCTGACGAAGTAGCGCACTTCCTGCACGACTTGGCGGCACTGGCGGAGAAGGATGTCTCCAGGGGCATCTGGACGCTCGCCTACGAGGGTTATGACCCGGCACAGGAGAGCCTGCGGGAGGCGTTGTGCACGTTGGGCAACGGCTACTTCGCCACTCGGGGTGCAGCCCCCGAGTCAGTCGCTGATGGCACCCACTATCCGGGGACATACGTCGCCGGCTGTTTCAACCGCCTGAAGACTGATATTGCTGGCAAAACCATCGAGAATGAAGACATGGTCAATGTTCCTAACTGGTTGCCCGTTACATTCCGCATCGAGGGCGGAGACTGGTTTGATATAGAAGAAGCCTCAATTCTGGAATACCGCCAGGAGCTTGATCTGCGTCAGGGGGTGCTGAGCCGGCTGGTCCGCTGGACTGATGGAGAAGACCGGCGAACGAGACTCTTCCAGCGGCGTTTCGTCAGCATGGCAGACCCTCATCTGGCTGGTCAGGAGATGACCATAACCGCCGAGAACTGGTCCGGCACCCTGTGCATCCGCTCGGCTCTTGATGGGAGGGTAACCAACAGCGGTGTAGAGCGCTACCGGCAGCTGAACAACAGGCATCTCACTCCAATTGCAGCTCAATCAATCAACCGCGAAGTCATTTGCCTCCAAGTGGAAACGAACCAGTCACATATTCGTATCGCCCAGGCTGCGCGCACCAGGCTGTTCTGCGAGGGCGAGCACATGCGTATGGAGCCGCGCGTGACAGAAGAACCTGCCTACATTGGCCAGGAGTTCTCCATCAACCTGCATCAGGGCCGGGAAGTCACCATTGAGAAGATTGTTGCCCTGTACACGTCGCGAGACCACGCCATCTCTGAAGCCAGTAGCGAGGCATGTGAGCAGATTGAGCGCGCCCCGGGCTTTGGCGAATTGCTGGAACTTCATATCGTCAGGTGGGACCACCTCTTTAGGCGTTGTCGCATTGCCATCAAGGACAGTGAACGGGTGGCACTGGTTCTCCATCTGCACATTTTCCACCTGCTGCAGACAGTATCGCCACATACCATCGACCGTGACGTCGGTGTACCGCCCCGGGGACTGCATGGAGAGGCCTACCGCGGGCACATCTTTTGGGATGAGTTGTTCATCTTCCCTTTCCTCAATCTCCGTATCCCGGATATCACCCGGACACTGCTATTATACCGCTACCGCCGCCTCGGGGAGGCGCGCTGGGCGGCCCGGCGGGCAGGGTACGAGGGAGCTATGTATCCCTGGCAGAGCGGCAGTGACGGGCGGGAAGAGACCCAGACACTGCACCTGAATCCCGAGTCCGGGCGATGGTTGCCGGACAACTCACACCTACAGCGCCATATCAATGTTGCCATCGCCTATAACGTGTGGCACTACTACCAGGTTACCGGTGACCTCAATTTCCTCTCCTTCTACGGGGCAGAGATGCTTATCGAGATTGCCCGCTTCTGGGCAAGCATTGCCCGGTACAACCGCCCTCTGGACCGCTACGAGATACGTCGCGTAATGGGACCAGACGAGTTTCATGATGCCTATCCCGATGCCGCGGAAGCGGGCATCGATAACAATGCCTACACCAATATCATGGCAGTCTGGGCACTATGTCGCGCCCTGGACGCGATCGAGCTTGTGCCGCCTGACCGGCGTGAAGCCCTGCGGGATAACCTTGGTTTGAGGCCGGAGGAACTGGAGAGATGGGAAGACATCAGCCACAAAATGCGAGTTGTCTTCCACGGTGACGGAATCATCAGCCAGTTTGAGGGCTACGACCGCTTGCAGGAATTCGACTGGGAAGGGTACCGAAAACGGTACGGCAACATCCAGCGCCTCGACCGTATTCTTGAAGCGGAAGGAGATTCTCCTAACCGCTACAAACTGTCCAAGCAGGCCGACGTCCTGATGCTCTTTTACCTGCTTTCGGCTGATGAGCTCAGAGAGATATTCCGTCGTCTCGGCTATACGTTCAGGTATGAGACTATTCCCAGGAACATCGATTACTATCTCAAACACACATCCCACGGCTCCACTCTGAGTCGGGTCGTGCACGCCTGGGTACTGGCTCGCTCCAAGCGAGAGCTATCATGGCACCTCTTCAAGGAGGCGCTGGAGAGCGACGTGTCCGATATCCAGGGTGGTACCACAGCGGAAGGAATTCATCTTGGAGCCATGGCGGGAACCATAGACCTGATCCAGCGCTGTTACACAGGTATCGAAACTCGCCAGGACAGACTGCAGTTAAATCCGTACCTCCCGAATGACCTGAAGGAAATACGCTTTGACATTGTCTATCGCCAGCACCGGATCAATCTCGTCATCACCCACAGCCGGTTGATCGTCAGCACGTGGCCCGACAGCGGGGCCCCTATCAAGATTGGCATCCGGAACAAGCTGATCACGATCGAGGCCGGCCGTACAATGCAATTCGACCTGTGACTAGTGCTTGCCCGTGCGCTACTGCGCACGTACTTCGCAGGGCACAATGTATCGAATATGTCCGGGCTCGTATCATCGCAGCAGAG
>SOJG01000066.1 GCA_004375885.1 Dehalococcoidia bacterium | reverse complement strand
TTTGTCGTTACCAGCCTACATGCTCTCATTATGCTTCTGAGGCGATTAGGAAGCATGGGTTTGCCAGAGGTAGCTGGCTGGCAGCCAGGAGGTTAGGTCGATGTAACCCCCTCTCTAAAGGTGGCTACGACCCGGTACCCTAGTTATATGTGAGAATGAAGCAGGCAAAGATATCGTTCCTGGTTACAATTCTACTCGTCAGCTCGGTCGCGGTTTCCTGTGTTCCAGGTGGGGGTCAGACGGCGACGGGATGGTCAGGTACTGTATTTCATGATGGTATCATCTATGCTGGCACCATGGACGGCAGGGTGGTGGCGATAAATGCATCGAGTGGAAGTCAAAAATGGGATTACTCTCTTGCTGTGCCCTCTAGTGGCGTGTCGTGTGGCCAGTCGTCTGGTTCCGCTGCTATATATGCCACGCCGATAGTGGATGGGGATTTAGTCTATATTGGCAGTTATAGTGGCCAGGTATATGCCCTAACCGTAGACCGGGGCACGGAGAGGTGGGTTTACCCCAGAACTGGTTCAATAGGGGCTATTGTAAGTAGCCCAGTTACAGCTAACGAAACTATCTACATTAGTAGCTCAGATGGCATGGTTTATGCTTTGGATACAACTCATGGCGACGAGAAGTGGAAGTCTGATGAACCCTTGGCTGACAAGTTGTGGACAAGCCCCACTGTTGTGGGTGATAGGCTCTACGTGAGCACGTTCGATGGTCACATCTATGCTTTGTCGGTCGAAACAGGCGAGTTACTCGAGTGGTCCTTTAAGTTGGAGGCGGGCTTTGCTTCTTCGCCGGTGATTTACGAAGATACTATATTCTTGGGTTCTTTTGACCGCCATCTTTATGCCGTAAGAATAGGTAGTGATGTGCCGCTGTGGAAATTCCCCCGGGAGAACCCAGCCGCTAATTGGTTCTGGGCGTCTCCTATAGTCAATGAAGGCATTGTCTATGCTGGCTGCCTGGATGGCAAACTCTATGCTATTGAGGCAAAGACGGGGGAGAAACTGTGGGAATTCAATGCTGGAAATCCCATAGTAAGCTCACCTGTCTTGATGGGCAGGTTACTGATAACGGTCGATGAATCAGGCACCGTATACGTTTTTGACCTTGACGGGGACCCTGCAGATGAGGCGGTGCCCTGGAGGATTATCCCGATCGGCACTGGCGTCAGAAGTTCCTTTTGCGCTCACGAAGGGCTCGTCTATATTAGAGGTGAAGATAACTGGATATATGTCGTGGATGTTGATAGGGGGCAAGTGAGTTGGAGTTTTCCTTTGACTATCGAAGGATGAGGGTCACGCCCAATGAGTTTCATAGAAGTATGGCATTTAATTATAGGTAACCCGATACTAAATGTATTGATTGCCTTGAGCCATATTTTAGGTGGCAGTTTTGGTCTAGCAATCATTGCCCTGACCGTCATCGTTCGTCTAGTCTCCTGGCCTCTTACCAGGCGGCAACTCCAGTCCACCAAGGCTTTGCAGGATATGCAGCCGAAGATCCAGGAATTGCAGAAGAAATACGGTAAGAATCAGCAAAAGCTTCAGCAAGAGATGATGAAGCTCTATAAGGAAGCCGGAGTGAACCCTCTGGGCTGCCTATGGCCCATGCTGATTCAGCTTCCTATCTGGATCGCTCTCTACCAAGCCATTATGAGGGCGCTGGCCACTACACCGGAGCACTTACTTGATCTGGCTCATCGTCTTTACTCCTGGGAGGTAGTGAGGCAAGCAATCCCGTTAAGTAGCCGTTTCTTGTGGCTCGATTTAGGACAACCTGACCCGTATTGGATTCTAGCCATCGTGGTTGGCGGCACAATGTGGGCACAGCAGAAGATGACGACGGCACCATCGGTTGATCCAAGGCAGCAGTCCACGGCCAGGATGATGACGCTGATGATGCCCTTCATGTTTGGCTTCCTTACCCTGATGTTCCCCAGTGGTCTGGCACTATATTGGGCTGTTTCCAACATTATTGGTATTATCACTCAATATTTCGTCACTGGTGGCTGGGGCTACCTTAAAATGGGTTCTCCGTTTCAGCCAAGACAGTGAAGAAAGAACCGGCATCGTAGAGACGGTCGTGAACTGTGCTGGTGATGAAGCAAATTACTAAAGGAAAATCGGACTATGGAAGTGATTGAGATAACTGCTGCTACGGTGGAAGAGGCGATAGAAAAGGCGGAGGCTCAGCTAGGGTTGAGCAGAGACCAATTCACGGTGGAGGTCGTCAGTGAGGGGAGGTCGGGGATCCTGGGAGTAGGCAGCAAAGAGGCTGTGATCAAGGTGACTCCAGCGACCCCGCCGGAAGAGCCCTGCCCTGAGCCGGTGGAAGCCGATGTGGTCACTGCCGTCACGGAAGTTCTGGATACGTTGCTTGGATTGCTAGGTGTAGGAGGCAAGGTTGAAGTGTTATCGGACGAGACACCTCTGGCTTTGGATGTCCAGGGTGATGATTTGGGTATCTTGATTGGGCGCCGGGGTCAGGCCCTGGCTTCCCTGGAGTACGTCACTAAGCTCATTGTAGCCGGGCGCTTGAAGGCCTGGGTGCGGTTAGAAATCGACGTTGCCGGGTATAAGAGACACCGCCGAGATTCCCTGGAGAGATTGGCCTTATATCTAGCCGACCAGGTGAAATCGAGGCAACGTGCCATGACTATGGAGCCGATGCCTGCTTACGAACGCCGTATTGTTCACTTAGCTCTGGCTGATGATCCCGATGTAACAACTCACAGCATAGGTGAAGGTGAGAATCGGAAGGTGGTTGTTATGCTGAGGCAGGGTTAGCTATGTTTCGGGAAGTAAACGCCAAAGTCAACTTCATTCAGCTGGAAGAGGATATCCTTCGCTTCTGGAAGGAGCGGGATATTTTCCCCCGGAGTATCAAAGGGAGGATGGGCGGACCGCATTATGTCTTCTATGAAGGCCCCCCAACAGCAAATGGCAGCCCAGGAGTCCACCATGTGCCGGCTCGTGTATACAAGGATGTCTTTTGCCGATACAAGACAATGAAGGGTTATCATGTGCCACGAAAAGCAGGGTGGGACACGCATGGCTTGCCTGTTGAGTTGGAAGTGGAGAGGTCTCTTGCTCTTACCAGTAAGGCGCAGATCGAGGGATATGGAGTGGCTCGATTCAATGACCATTGTCGCCAGAGCACCCTCAAATATGTCGAGGAATGGGAGGCCGTGACCGAGCGCCTGGGCTACTGGCTGGACCTGGAGCATCCCTACATAACCCTGAGCAATAGCTATATCGAATCCTGCTGGTGGATAATAAAGCAGCTATGGGACAAGAACTTGATTTATCAGGGCTACAAGGTGACGCCCCACTGTCCCAGGTGCGGCACAACCATTAGCTCTCACGAGGTAGCTTTGGGCTATGACGATGCTGAAGACCCATCAGTTTACATAAAGTTTGAACTCGAGCCCAGTTCGCTTGAGAAAAAGACGAGACTCCAGGCTCTTCTTGCATCTTCTCGCGTTCTAGCCAAACCGGCATTTCTGCTGGCCTGGACAACGACACCATGGACGCTGCCGGGCAACACGGCTTTGGCGGTGGCTCCTCGTGCTGATTATAGTGTGATGGAAGGGGACCGAGACTATCTCATTCTAGCCACAACGCTCTTGGATAAGGTTGGGCTCGAGGGATACAATGAGTTAGGAATCGTTTCGGGCGAGGATCTTGTCCACCTTGAATATAAGCCTCTGTTCAATCCTCATGATTTTTCTGTGCAGCGTCTGGGCTTGCCAACACTGCGCCCGGAGGAAGCAAGAGAAGGCTTGACCTATTCTGTGATCGGCACCGATTTCGTGTCCCTGGATGAAGGTACCGGTGTAGTTCATATTGCTCCTGCCTTTGGAGAGATTGACTTCGATATCGGAATGAGTAGTGGGCTTGATTTCGTTCAACCTGTGGATTTGGAGGGCAAAGTCACTGGCACCTATACCTTTGCCGGCAGGTTTGTCAAAGATGCTGACCCTCTTATCCTTGATGACCTTAGATCGCGTGGTCTGCTCTACCGCAGCGAGACGATCATTCACACCTACCCTTTTTGCTGGAGATGTGAAACACCGCTCCTGTACTATGCTAAACCAGCTTGGTACATCAGGACGACAGCGGCGAAAGGAGAACTTATCTCCGGCAATGCCGAAATAGACTGGTATCCTGATTATATCAAGCGCGGTCGCTTTGGCGATTGGCTGAAAAACAACGTTGACTGGGCCTTCTCCCGGGAGAGGTATTGGGGGACACCCCTCAATATCTGGCGCTGTTCTTCCTGCGGCAATTATCAGTGTGTGGGCAGTGTTGATGCATTGAGAGGGCAGTCAGGTCTCAGCGGCTTGGCCACGCCCCTGGATTTGCATCGCCCCTATGTGGATGCGATTACCTTTGCCTGTTCCGAGTGTGGCGACACGATGCGGCGCGTTCCCGAGGTAGCTGATTGCTGGTTTGATTCCGGAGCTATGCCAGTAGCCCAGTGGCATTATCCCTTTGAGAATGAGGCTATGTTCGAGGAGAGCTTTCCCGCCGATCTCATCTGTGAGGCTGTAGACCAGACCAGGGGTTGGTTTTACAGCCTGCATGCCCTTTCTACCCTGCTGTTCGGTCGTCCTTGCTTTAAGACTGTCATCTCTCTAGGGTTCCTTGTTGATGCCCAGGGTAAGAAGATGAGCAAGTCAAAGGGCAACGTAGTGGACCCCTGGCCGCTTCTCAGTAGTTACGGTGCAGATGCTTTGAGGTGGTATATGCTGGTTTCGACTACCGGGGAAGACAATCATCGTTTCTCCACTAAGATGCTTGAAGAGACGATACGCAGGTTCCTCCTTACCTTGTGGAATACGTACTCCTTTTTTATCCTCTATGCCAATATCGATCGCTTCGAGCCTCAGCGCGTGACAGGTGACAGCAGTCGGCAGCCAGTTCTTACACAGATGGATAGCTGGATTAGTTCAGAGCTTAATCGACTCACAAGCGACGTTTCCAGGTCGATGGACAACTACAATCCTACTGCTGCGACACGTAGAATCGAGGGATTTGTCGATAAGCTCTCTAACTGGTATGTGAGAAGAAACCGCCGCCGGTTCTGGAAAAGCGAGGACGATGCCGATAAATTGGCTGCCTACGCCACGCTGTACCAATGCTTGGTGACACTGTCTCAGTTGTTGGCTCCCTTTGTACCATTCGTCGCCGAAGAGCTTTATCAGAATCTGGTCCGCTCTGTTGACCCTGGAGCTAGAGAGAGCGTTCATCTAACGGATTTCCCCGTAGCGGATGAGGCCAAAATCAACGACAAGCTAAATAGCGATGTTGATCTAGCCATGAAAATATCCAGCTTGGCGAGGGCGGCACGCGCCAGGGCCGGGATTAAAGTGCGCCAGCCGCTGGCTAGAGCCGTGGTCGAAGTCAAGACCGAAGCGGAGAAAAAATCTCTAGAGGCCTTGGCCACTGAGGTCATGGAGGAGATAAATGTCAAGCAACTGGTCGTATTGGGCGAAGCGGAGCAGGGAGCGGAATTCCCTTCAGATAGGCCGGATCACGGCGTGGCGAGCGATGCCAGATACAAGGTGGCTATAAGCACCGCATTGACTCCTGAGCTAGTCGCCGAAGGAGTAAGCAGAGAGCTCGTACGTCATCTTCAGAATATGCGTCGCAGTGCCAGGTTTGCCATCACAGACCACATCGTTACGTATTATCAGACGGAGGAACCGCTGGTCAAGCAAGTAATAGGTGTTTTTGGCGGCTATATTGGACAAGAAACTCTATCTGATGAGCTCATCGATGGTCTGCCTCCTGCTGGAGCTTATGGAGAGAAACATCGCATCTTGAACAGCGAGGTCTCCCTGGCAATCAGGCAGGCAGACCCTGAGTCCTGATCTGTAGCGGCGAAAACAAGCTCCGGAATTCAGATTCCCAGACCCAAGATAGCGAGTGCCTGGTTACTGAGCGTGGGATTTGAACAAGGCAACTGGCCCTAGGAAGCCGGGCGTTCTACAAGTCGTGCTGAGGTTGTATTAATATCCTCGCCTCGAATGAAGGCTATTTCTACCTCTTCGCCGACTTGGCTCGTTCGAATAGCTTGGACAAGGTCGCCGACATCGTCTATTTCTCTGTTCCCGAAGCGGATAATGACGTCGCCAACGCTCAATCCCGCAGCGTCTGCCGGGCTGTCAGCGATTAGCTCTACAATAAACGCTCCACTGTCCACAGGAAGGTCCATTGCCGCAGCTAGCGAAGGAGTCACCGTATATAATGCCACGCCCAGCCATGGATAGGTCACATGACCATAACGAATTAGGGCCTGGATGATAGGCTTAGCTTCGTCACTGCTTATGGCAAACCCCATGCCTTCCACTTCAGGTGCCACTATCTTAACGCTAGTGATGCCTATCACCTCACCTGAAAGGTTCACCAGCGGGCCACCGCTGTTGCCGGGATTGATAGCCGCTGTGGTTTGAATCAAGCCGTAGAGGGTGTTTCCTTCAACGTTCACAGATACATTCAAGCGGCTGACTATGCCTTGAGTTACTATTATTCCTTCTCCCAGAGCATTACCAATAGCGAGTACCCATTGGCCGAGAGATAGTAAGCTTGAGTCGCCCAAATAGGCATAAGGCAAATCTGTGGCATCTATTCTTATCACGGCAAGGTCAGACAAGGCGTCAGTGCCTACTATATTCGCGGGGAAAGTTCTGCCATCGACCAGCTCCACGTAGATGCTCTGGGCATTCTCAACTACATGGTTGTTGGTCGTAATATATCCTTCGTCATCTATAAGTATCCCAGACCCGGTAACATATTCCGTGTATTGACGGCCAAAGAAATCAGAGAGGACCATCTCTGTGGTTACGGAAACCACGGAGGGCATTACCTGAGCGACTACCGGGCGGAAATCGGGTAAAGGAGTAGCTTGCTCACCTTGCAGGGGGAACGTCCAATCGGGATCGGTGTGCTGCGGCAGGCTATCAACCTGCGACGGGTCAGATGTAGGTGTGGCAGGTGGAGGGCAAGTGATGATACCTAGTGTTAGTGTCACCAGTATCAGGGTCGCAAGAATGTACCTGGTCCTTTCGGCCATTGCTCCGCTGCGCCTATTATAGCACCAGCACCCTTGTCTCGGGCAAAGATGGGCATGAGAGGAGCCCACACAGACTTGACAATTCAGACTCTGGCTCTTTATAATGGGAGGGATTCCGAATTCGCTGCGCAGTCTAGACCCAGCCTGCAAGATTTGGCTTTCTTTGTGCTCTTGTAACAAGTGGTGACTAAGTATATTTTCGTTACGGGCGGCGTGGTCAGTTCTGTAGGGAAGGGGATTTCAGTAGCCTCCATAGGCACAATATTGAAGAGTCGCGGCATATCTGTTTCTGTGCAGAAGCTTGATCCTTACCTGAATGTTGACCCCGGGACGATGTCCCCCTACCAACACGGTGAAGTATTTGTCACTCAGGACGGTGCCGAGACTGATCTGGATTTAGGGCACTATGAGCGATTCACTGCGATAGAATTAACCCAGGCTTCTAACGTCACATCAGGTCAGGTTTATTCTTCGGTTGTTGCTCAGGAGAGGCGAGGAGACTTCTTGGGAGGCACGATTCAGGTGGTTCCCCATGTGACCAATGAGATTAAGAGCCGTATAAGGAAAGTAGCTGAGATATCTCAGGCTGAAGTGATTATTGTTGAAGTGGGCGGCACCGTGGGGGATATTGAAGGGCAGCCCTTGCTCGAAGCTATAAGGCAAATGAGAAAGGATGAGGGCAGGGATAATGTGCTGTACATTCACGTCACCTTTCTGCCACACATCGCTGCCACCGATGAGCTAAAGACCAAGCCCACTCAGCATAGCGTCAACGAGCTAAGGAGAACCGGTATTCAGCCGGATGTCATACTGTGTCGCAGCGACAAGGTGATATCCGAAAGTATAAAGGACAAGATATCATTGTTTTGTGATGTAGACAAAGAAGCGGTCATCTCTTTGGTTACCAGCGAAACCATTTATGAGGTACCCCTGCTGCTTGAGGATGCCAGGCTAGGGGACTTAATAGTCCGCCGCTTGGGGTTGCGCGTCGCCGCAAGCAGTTTGGAGGAATGGCGGGACATGGTTGCCAGGCTTAAGGCTCCTAAAGAACCTGTAATAATCGGATTGGTGGGCAAATACGTAGAACTCCGAGATGCGTATTACTCGGTGCGCGAAGCATTGTGTCATGCAGCACTGGCTCACAATCGTGAGGCCAAGATAGAATGGTTGGATTCAGAGCAACTGGACGGCTCGGCCGATGATAGGCTCCGGCAAGTTCAGGGTATGATCGTTCCGGGCGGCTTTGGATACCGGGGTATCGAAGGCATGATAAAGGCTACCAGATTTGCCCGAGAACAGAAGGTCCCTTACTTGGGCTTGTGCTTGGGAATGCAGACTATGGTTATTGAATTTGGCCGCCACGTTTTTGGCACTGACAACGTGAATTCCACTGAGTTTGATGCGAGCAGCGCTTATCCTGTCATCGACCTCCTCCCGACGCAACGTGGTGTGGAGCAAAAAGGGGGCAGCATGAGGCTCGGGACTTATCCTTGTCATCTGGTACCCGGAACGATAGCAGCCCGTGCCTACGGCGCCAAAGTAGTCTATGAAAGGCATCGCCACCGCTACGAATTCAACAATCGTTTTCGCCAACCGCTAGAGGAAGCCGGTCTCGTATCGTCTGGGTTGTCCCCGGATGGGAGGCTGGTTGAGATGGTCGAATTGCGGGATCATCCCTGGATGCTTGGCTGCCAGTTTCACCCTGAGTTCAGGTCTCGGCCCGATTCTCCTCACCCGTTGTTTCTGGCGCTTATTGAAGCAGCCAAGGAAACGCTTGTTGAGGGCGCTCAAACAAGCCTGCCTCTAAACTTGGGAAGATGAAGCTATTTTTGGATACTGCCAACATGGAGCATATTCGCCACGGGGTGAGATTGGGGGTAGTTGCAGGAGTAACGACTAACCCTAGTATTGTATCAAGAGAAGGCAAGGTTGATTATCGCAAGCTGGTTCAGGAAATCTGCTCCATCGTCCCTGGCCCGGTATCTACAGAGGTACTGGGGCAGGATGCGCGAACAATGGTGGCTGAGGCAAGGGAAATAGCCAAATGGGCGGAGAACATCGTGGTCAAGATACCGGCCAGCCTTGAAGGAGTGGAAGCCACATCTGTGCTCGCCGGTGAAGGCATTAAGGTCAACTTCACTCTGTGTTTCACCTTGAATCAGGCTGTGCTGGGGGCAGGAGCAGGAGCCGCCTTTATGAGCCTTTTTGTGGGCAGACTGGATGACGTTGGCGAGGATGGTATGGCAGTTGTTGCTGACATCGTGGAATACCTGGAGTATTATCAACTGCCCAGTCAAGTCATCGCTGCCAGCATCAGGCATCCCCAGCATTGTCTGACGGCAGCCAAGGCCGGTGCACATATTGCCACCGTACCTTACAAGGTGCTACTGCAAATGATACAACACCCTCTAACAAATATTGGCATTGAGCGTTTCAGGGATGACTGGAGGAAGGTGATGGGGAGAGAGGAATTATCCTAGAAGCCCCCGCAAAACCATCCGGATCCGATCGGGAAAAAGAGAGGTATTCAGAAAGAGGCTACTATGACAACTATGACAACTATGACGCAACTGGAAAGCAAGAACCGAGATGAGCTGGAGGTGATGGCTAAGGAGCGTGGCATCACCGGCTGCTCCGGCTTGAAGAAGTCCGAGCTCGTCCACCGCATCCTGGAGGCGGAGGCACAGCAGCAGGGGAATGTGTTGGTAACGGGCATCCTGGAGATCATCAGTGACGGCTACGGCTTCCTGCGGCAGGACGCTTTCCGGCGCGGTGCCAATGATGTTTATGTATCGAATTCTCAGATCCGTCGTTTCAATTTGAGAGACGGCGATGCTGTTTGCGGCCAGGCTAGACCCCCTAAGGAAACCGAGAAATACTACGGCTTACTCCGAGTGGATAGCATCAATGGACTTGACCCCGAATTAGGGAGGACGCGCCGTGATTTCGCTTCGTTGACGCCTTTGTTCCCCGATACGCTCATCAACCTGGAAACAACATCGAATGAGTTATCTACCCGCCTGATCAATCTGGTGACACCCATAGGCCGAGGGCAAAGAGGGCTGATTGTTTCACCGCCCAAGGCGGGCAAGACTGTGCTTCTTCAGAAGATGGCCAATGCCATCACCACCAATTACAGTGATATTCACCTCATGATTTGCCTGATCGGAGAACGGCCCGAAGAGGTCACTGATATGAAGATGACGGTTAAGGCCGAGGTTGTCGCTGCCACCTTCGATGAACCGGTGGAAAGCCAGACCCGGGTAGCGGAATTGGCACTGGAGAGAGCCAAGAGGCTAGTGGAGATGGGCAAAGATGTGGTGATACTCCTGGATGGCATTACCAGGCTTACAAGGGCTTACAACTTGGCTCTGCCCCCCAGCGGACGCACCTTATCCGGTGGCATTGATTCAATAGCCTTGCATCCCCCTAAGCGCTTCTTCGGTACTGCACGCAACACCAGTGAGGGAGGCAGCCTGACTATCATCGCTACGTGCCTCGTGGATACCGGCAGCCGCATGGATGAACTCATATATGAGGAGTTCAAGGGAACAGGTAACATGGAACTCCACCTGGATAGAAAACTTTCCGAGAGGAGAATCTTCCCGGCCATAAATATTACGCCCAGTGCTACAAGGAGGGAGGAGCTTCTGATGGATGAGAATACCTTGAAACAAGTATGGCTGCTCAGGCGGGTGGCTAACATGATAGGTAGCGATTCGTCTAATCACGGCGAGGCCACGCAAAGAATCCTGGAGCGACTGGCTAAGACGAAGAACAACGCTGAATTCTTAGCCACTCTATCCAAGGATATCTAGTCAGTATTGTTGCCCTGACTGCAACTCTGGACGAAGTGACGAAACGAAGCGAGCCCAATTTGCTGGACAGGTTCAAGCTGAGGGCAAAAAAAGCCCTCGGCCTGAATATCTTCGTCTGTGAGACCTGCAGGTGGAACTGGAGAGCCTCGTGTCATCGTCCTGAGCGTCCCAACGCCACGTGGTGCCCTGATTACAAAAAAAAGGGCAGATAGCTGGCCGAATTCCTGGTTGACGCAGGGAAGCAGAGTCTCGGGCAGCGTAACCTCAGGGAGAGCAACGGCCTTCTCGTCATGGCCCCTTTCCGTCCTCCAGTGATCTCTGCTCATTGCTTGCACTGGATAGAGTGTGACGGAAATGGAATTCGCTGAGGAGGCAAGGACTAGCGGAGCCAACTCGGGATGCTAACGCCACATCTGACAGGAACGTTGATACGGTGCGCGTCGGGCTGATTCAATGTCAGGAATGCCCACCGCGAAATGTGAGCGCTTTGCGATGCTACCCTCTATTTGAGCTGGTCTCTTGAATAGTTGAGGACTCTTCGGGCTGTGACAAGCATATTGATCTGCCCGGTTCCTTCGAAGATGTCGTTTATCTTGGCGTCGCGCATCCATTTCTCCAGTAGGCACTTCCGGGAATAGCCCAGCGGCCCCATAATCTCAACCGCTTTCTGAGTGATTCTGGTAACGGCAAGGCCGGCCTTTGCCTTGGCCATTGATGACTCCAGGCTATTGGGTTGAAGCTGGCTCATCATCCACAGGGCCCGCAACGTAAGCAACTTGGCCGCCTTGTAATTCGCCTCCATTTCCATTATGTCACGTTCCAGGGCGGTGAGTTTGTGCCTGGGTACGCCGTACCGTATCTTTATCCCTTCATTTTCGACCGCTTCTTTGACAAAGTCCAGAGCAGCCCGTCCCACGCCGATGGCCATGGCACCTACGATGGGTCGTGTGGCGTCGAAAGTTGCCATGGCGCCCTTGAAGCCCTTAGTTTCGGACTTATCTGCTTTCTTGACGTCCGGGCTGCCCAGTATGTTCTCAAAGGGAATACGGCAGTTGTCCAGCACTATAGTAGCCGTGTCGCTAGCTCTGATCCCCAGCTTTTTCTCTAGCTTTTCCACTCTCATTCCCGGTGTCCCGGCCGGCACGACGAAGGATTTCATGCCGGCGCGCCCTGCAGACTTGTCCACAGTTGCCCAGACCACCACCAGGCTCTCGGGGTTTTCCACGGCTCGTTTACCCCAGGTAACAAAGATCTTCTCACCGTTGAGCACCCACTCGTCACCGTCACGCACAGCGGTAGTGGCGATAGCGGAGGTATCCGAGCCACACGCAGGCTCTGTCATCGCCATGGCACCCCATTTCGGCCCCCCTTCATTGAAGCGGCCCAGAAAACGCTCCATTTGCTCTTTTGTGCCTGAAGCAAAGACGGCAGCACCCCCGAGTCCCGGGCCGGGAACACATAAGAAAAGACCTGCATCCCCCCAACATAGCTCTTCGATTCTCAGAGCGGCTGTTACGTCCAGGCCCAGAGCTAATGTGCCTTTGTTTCTCTCCTCCCACATCCTGTCAATGAGTTCCTTTGGGTCTTCATGTTCCTGTTCATCGTAATAACGGCTCACAGGCCTAAATCGCTCTCTGGCGAAATCGTGAGCCGCCTTCATCCCCTCTTCCTGTTCTGGCGCCAGTTCAAAATCTATCATCGCGCAGTACCTCCTTCTATACCATAGCCATGCCGTCGAAACTGACAAACCCTCGACCGTTCCTCAGCCAGAGCTCCACCGGATGCTCGCGAACATAACCGTGCCCGCCCAGAATCTGTACAGCACGGTCCGTTGCCATCATAACCATATCGTCGGCATACGCCTTAACCAGAGACGCTTCTTTGGTCGCCTCTTCCCTTCGGTCTAGCTTCCAGGCAGCCTCCCACGTCATCAACCTGGTAGCATCGATTTCAATTGCCATCTCCGCCAACATGAAAGCGATTGCCTGTCGGGAGGCGATGGGCTCCCCGAAAGCAAGCCGTTCCCTGGCATAGTCCCTTGAGTATTCGAACGCAGCTCTAGCTACTCCGACGGCCATTGCCGACAGCGCGACCCGTGAGCAATTCATGATACGGTCAAAATCGCATCCCTTCTGGCCGCCTAACCGGTTCTCCCGGGGGATGCGACAGTTCTTCAGGCTGACCTCGTATGTGGCCAGACCCTTTATGCCCATATTCTCCTCGCGCTCGCCAACCTCAAATCCCTTTGTCCCTTTCTCAATGATGAAACCCTGGCTACGGCCGTTCTCCCCTGCATAGACGAGCACCAGGTCAGCCTGGGCAGCCAGGGGCACATAACACTTCTGGCCATTAAGAACATAGCCATCGCCGTCGAGTCGAGCACTGGTCGACAGAGAATAAGGATCAAAGCCAAAACGCGGCTCTATGAGGGCAGAGGTAGCGGCCTTGTACTTGTCATCACAGATAGAGGGCAGATATTTCTTCCTCTGTGCATCGGTACCCATCTCCAGGACAGGATAGGCAAACAGGGAGGGACAGAGGATATGCATCGCCATGGAGAGGTCACCCCAGGCCAGTTCCTCGACTATCAGTGAACCTGTGATAGCTGAGTGTTCTCCGCCAAAGCCACCGCAGTCTTCAGGTATGCCGCTGGACACGAGCCCCATCTGCCAAGCGGTATCTATGACACTGCCAGGAATCTCGCCATCTTCATCGCATTCCCGGTAGATTCTGCGCATCTCATCACTGGCAAACTGCTTCACCATGGTCACAATCATCTGCTGTTCTTCCGTGGGGCTGAACGAAATCATATCACCCTCCTTCTAGGACACATTTGCTGCCTTCGGCACCGCCTTGATTTGAAGCTCTATACCTTGGTGGCGGTGCAATTCTCGGCCAGGGATTGCCGGCAAAGCCGTATTATAGATGGTGTGGTGGAAAACTTCCACCGATTCACGGCGGCAGGAATCCGGCAACAGAGGTTTCAGGACCAAGGAGAGGCCCTGGCGCTACGACCAAGACGCGCCTGTCATTCTGAACGAAGTGAAGAATCTCCAGACGGTCAGGGTAAACTCAGCGAAGAATCTCATAGTGCTCAGGATGGTGTCCTGAGATTCTCCGTCGCCCGGATTCATCTGGACTCCTCAGAATGACGTTGCCAAAACGATCTTACGCCTGATTGACATTGAAGCTGACAACTTCTAAAATCAAGAAGGTGACTGAGAAGTGACTGGTGACGAACTGAGGCAAGCATTCCTGAGCTTCTTCGAGGATAGGGGCCATAAGATAATCCCCAGCTCGTCCCTGGTGCCCCACAGGGATCCTACGTTACTGTTGACAGGCGCCGGCATGGTGCAAATTAAGCCGTATTACCTGGGCTTGGAGACCCCACCAAGCCCGCGCTTGGCCTCCTGCCAGAAGTGTTTCCGTACCACTGATATAGATTTGGTGGGTGACAGCGAGCACCTTACCTTCTTTGAGATGCTGGGCAATTTCAGCGTCGGTGATTACTTCAAGAAAGAGACCATTGCCTGGGCCTGGGAATTTGTCAGGGGGCATTTGAAGCTGTCGGAGGAAAGGCTCTGGATAACTATCCATCTTGACGATGACGAAGCCTTCGCCTACTGGCGAGAAATCGGCATTCCGGCCGAGAGGATATTGCGATTCGGCGAAGAGGACAATTTCTGGGGCCCGGTTGGTGGTTCGGGTCCGTGCGGACCATGCAGCGACATTCATTATGACCTGGGTGAAGAGTTGGGCTGCGGTCGACCCGAATGTAAGCCAAATTGCGACTGTGGTCGTTTCTGCGAGATATGGAGCCTGGTATTCACCCAGTACAATCAGGACGAGAGTGGCCGACGCATCCGCCTGCCCAAAGCCAATATTGATACTGGCATGGGGCTGGAGAGGACGGCCGCCGCTCTCGAAGGCAAGTCCTCCCCTTATGAAACGGACTTGCTGTCTCCTCTGGTGGATGCCGTTTGCCGGGTGTCAGGGAAGAAGTATGGGACGGACCACGATACGGACCGGGCGATTAGAATCGTGGCTGAGCATTCACGCGCCATTGCCTTTCTCATCGCCGATGGCGTAATGCCTTCCAACGAAGGGCGGGGATATGTCCTGCGGCGGATACTGAGGAGGGCTTCACTTT
>SOJG01000004.1 GCA_004375885.1 Dehalococcoidia bacterium | reverse complement strand
ACTGAGCTATATCCCCGAACCCAATTCTAGCAATGCTTCAGATCATGGGTCAAATCGGATCCGCCTTGCCTCTGCCTGATAACACTGCTATACTGAACGATAGCTATGACCTATGAAACCGTCATCGGCCTGGAGGTCCATGCTCAGCTATTAACGAAAAGCAAGATGTTCTGCGGGTGCAGTGCCGACTACGCCAATGCCCCTCCCAATACCCATGTCTGCCCCGTCTGTCTGGGCATGCCCGGCAGCCTCCCTGTCACCAATGAAAAAGCAGTGGAATACACAATGGTTACCGCTCTGGCCCTGAATTGCACCATCCCTGAACATACAAGGTTCGCACGTAAGAACTACTTCTACCCCGATCTGATGAAAGGTTACCAGATTTCCCAGCATGATGTCCCCATTGGACAGCAAGGCTGGCTCGCCATTGATAGCCACAGTACGCAGAAAGAAATCAGGATCACCAATGTCCATCTCGAAGAAGATGTTGCCAAATTGTGGCACCGGGGAGATTACAGCCTGATAGACGTCAACCGCTCAGGAGTGCCCTTGATGGAGATTGTGAGTGAGCCTGAAATGAGCTCCCCCGAGGAAGCACGGGACTATCTCATCGAGTTGCGCCATATCCTGCGCTACCTGGGCGTGTCCACCGGCAATATGGAGGAAGGGAGCTTCAGGTGTGATGCCAACATAAGCATGCGTCCATTGGGTAGAGGAGATCTCGCCCCCAAGGTGGAGGTCAAGAACATGAACAGCTTCAAGGCCGTTTACCAGGCCCTGGAGTATGAATCCCAGCGGCAAAGAAAGGTGCTGGAGGAAGGTGGGGAACTGGTGCAGGAGACCAGAGGTTGGATAGAGGAAACAGGCATAACGGTGACCCAGAGAACTAAAGAGTACGCTGCTGATTACCGATATTTCCCGGAACCTGATTTGCCTGCGCTGGTGCTGGACCCCGCCTGGATAGAGGAGATCAGGGCAAAACTTCCTGAACTGCCGGCAGCGCGGAGAGACCGATTTATGACGCAATATGGCCTGTCCCTGTACGATGCCAGTATTTTAACCGGTTCCCGGGCGCTGGCAGACTACTTTGAAAACTGTGTAAAGCTAGTGGGCGCCGGCAGGGCGAAGACGGTGAGCAACTGGCTGCTAGGGGATTTCAGCCGCCTGCTCAACGCTACCAATACTGAGATTGAAAATGTTAAAATGGGCCCGCAGCACCTGGCAGAGATGCTTGGTCTAATAGATGATGGCACTATAAGCGGACCGGCTGCGAAGGCAGTGTTTGAGGAGATGTTTCACACCGGCAAGACGGCCGGCGAAGTAACAGCAGCTAGGGGGCTGAGCCAGATTAGCGATGCCGGCGAGATAAGGGAAGTGATAAGACAAGTGATGGCCGTTAATGCCGGGGCGGTAGCAGATTATACGGCTGGCAAAGAGCAAGCCTTGACATTTATCATAGGGCAAGTAATGAAAGCCACCAAAGGAAGGGCCAATCCAGGCGTGGTGCGGGAGATTATCACACAGGAGCTAGGAGGGAAACGAAGTGCCTAACTACTTTTTCATCGCCCAGATATTGATAGCAATAGCCCTGATCGCGACTGTGCTATTCCAGTTGCGCGGTGGAGGCATAGGGGGCATCTTCGGGCAGGCTGACTCGGTGTACCGCGCTCGGCGGGGCATAGAAAGCACCCTTTTCAAATTGACCATAATTCTGGCTGTCCTGCTTATCGTTTTCGCTGTTTTTGCCGCTACGCAAGCTTAGTATCCACAGATGAGTCCCCCGATAACCCTGACTACTGATTTTGGCCATGCCGATGGTTACGTCGGGGCCGTAAAAGGCGCCATCTTGAGCGTCAACCCTGAAGCAAATATCATAGATATCAGCCATTCTATCGAGCCTCAGAATATCCTCCAGGCTGCCTTCATACTGAGTGCCACTTATCGCTACTTCCCCAAGCAGACAATTCATATGGCCATTGTTGATCCGGGTGTAGGTAGTGAGCGCAGGGGAATAATATTCAGAACGCATTCGGCCTTCTTCGTTGCCCCTGATAACGGTATCCTCAGCTATGTGATCGATGACTTATTTCACGTTGAAAGTCGCGCGCCAGCCGAGCATACTCATGGCCTCAGAGAGATAGTCTTTAAGACAGGCGTTGAGCTCGTAGCCATCACCGATCCCCGCTTCTGGCGACACCCTGTCAGCCCTGTCTTCCACGGAAGGGACATTTTTGCCCCGGTGGCTGCCGGCCTCTCCCTGGGCATCTCCCTCTATGAATTCGGGGAGAAAATAAGCTCCCTGCATGTGCTGCCTGTACCGAAGCCAATCCTTGATCCAGACGGCAATTTGGTGGGTCGGGTTTTGCACATTGACCGCTTCGGCAACTTGATCACGAACATCAAGAGCGAGGACTTACCTGGGAAAGATGTCATGGTCGAGGTGTCTGGATGCTGTATTGAAGGGCTCAGCAGTTACTATGCTCAGAAGGAAGGGATTATGGCTATTGCGGGCAGCAGCGGCTATCTGGAAGTATCGCTAAGAGGGGGAAGCGCCTGCGACTTCCTGGGCGCGATAGTGGGAGACGAGGTAAGGGTGACCTCAGCTCTGTAGCGCGGAGATAGTGGAAATGTCGGTCCGAATCACCACGCTAAGCGAAAACACCGCCGGGAGTTTTAATCTTCTTGCTGAATGGGGACTCAGTATCCTAGTAGAGGCAGACGGTGGCAAGATTCTTGTAGATACGGGGCTTAGCTTCTCAGCAGCTTACAATGCGGTTGCCCTGGGAATAAACTTATCGCGAATCGATAAGATTCTCTTGAGCCATGGTCATGTGGATCACACGGGCGGGCTGCTACACATCCTCAGCATGGTCAAGGGCAAGGTGGAGGTAATTGCCCACCCTGATATCTGGGCATCTAAATACGCGAAGAGTCCCAGAGGGGCGCAGGCATACATTGGGGTGCCTTTCCTCAGGGAAGCAGCGGAAGCGCTTGGTGCCTCCTTCAATTTAACCAGAGAACCAGTGTGGATCAGCGACAATATCGTTACCAGCGGCGAGATACCCATGATCACCGAATACGAGAAGATCGACCCGGTTCTGTGTGTCAAGAAGAATGGTGAATTCAAGCCTGACCCGCTGTGGGATGACCAGGCGCTTTTCATCAAGTCTGAAAAGGGCTTGATCATCATCCTGGGCTGTGCCCATCGGGGTGTGATCAATACGATAAGGCACGCCCAGAAGCTGACAGGAGTAGAGCCAGTGTATGCCATTGTTGGCGGCACTCACCTTGTTACTGCCTCAGCACAGCGCCTGGATTCAACCATTGCCGCGTTATTGAGTGCTGGCATCCAGAGGCTCGGAGTATCTCACTGCACGGGCTTACCGGTATCTGCCATACTGGCCCGGACGTTCGGCCAGGCTTTCTTTTTCAATAACGCCGGGACACGTATCAGTCTGTAGAGGCTCACCTTTGTCATCCTGAGCGCCTTTCCCGTCATTCTGAGCATTTTTCTTTTCGGTAGTGCCAGCGCCACACTTTGCGTGATTGCGAGTTAACGGTGGCCATCTCGCTGTCCGGCCACCAGGCTCGCTTCGCCTGACAAAATCAGCCTGGCAACGACGAACGTGTATCAGTCGCCCAGCCAAATCCAGTGCAAAAGTGGTAAAATATGCGGTGCTCGGATACCGGCTTGAACGAAACAAAACGTGCGGAAGGCAAATTCTTGAACAAACGACTTCTCTCGGCTATGGTGATTATGGCGGCAGCCATGCTCGTCCTGGCTCCATCTTGCACAACCGAGTATTGGCCGAGCATCGCCAGTCTTGAAGCCGAGGCAGCCTGGACAGCTCCTGCGGGCAGTCTCCGGGTAACGTGTATTGCGTCGAGCCCTGACGGAGGTGAGCTAAGCTACGAGTGGTCGGCTAGCGGAGGTGACATCGCTGGCACGGGTGCGGTGGCAGAGTGGACGGCTCCTGAGCAAGTCGGCATGTACGATATCACGGTTGTGATTACCAACGCTCAGGGAAGGACCGCCACAGAATCCCTAACTCTCATCGCATCAAATGGCCCTCCGCCAACTATACATGACCTGGTTGTGACTGCGAAGGAGCACGAATACCTAAAAGAAGCCGCTGCTGGCTACACCGTCGCGAAAACATACGAATACTATATTGAGTGTATTGCCTCGGGCACGAGTGGTGAACTGGTTTATGAATGGTCGTGCGATGGCGGGGAGATTCTTGGGGATGGCTCTCTGATTACCTGGACGGCCCCGGATAAGGAGGGCGATGTTAGAGTCACAGCGAAAGTGCTGGATGGTGCAGGCAACTGGGTCAGGAAGAGCATTGTTTTCGACGTGGTCTCTTGCGAAGCATGCGTAAGTTGGTGATTTCAGGAGATAAATGGTACTCCTAGCCTGGGCGCGTTGCCTGACTTTGGTGAGAGGAGTATCATATGTGGTGCCGTGCATAGAGGTGGAAAAGAAACAGATTCAATGAGGGCGAATTGACGAACAGAAAACGGTATCTTGCAGTTATGGCAATTATCGCAGCAGCGCTTATTTCGGTCCTGTGCTGCACTACGCCGCACAGCGATCCGCCCACCATTACCAGCCTGCAAGCTGAACCGGAGAGGGTTTTTCCTTCGGGTAGCACTCAGATTGTGTGTACTGCTTCAGCCGATGATGAAACCGAGCTGAGCTATGAATGGTCGCCCAGTGGAGGCCAAATAGAGGGGGCAGGAGCGACGGTCACCTGGACAGCTCCTGCCGAGGAAGGCTGGTACAATGTCGGGGTTACGGTGACCGATAGCCGCGGTGGCGAAGCTACGGAAATCGTAACTGTCAGAGTGAAAGCCAATGAGCCGCCAGTCATTAATGGCTTGACAGCCGA
>SOJG01000006.1 GCA_004375885.1 Dehalococcoidia bacterium | reverse complement strand
CCTGCCTCAACACGTCAGGATACATGACAGCCTGAATCTGAGCGATGGTCCCCAGTCCGTGCTTGGTAGCCAGTAGCATGATGTTCTCAGCTACCAAACCACAGTCAAATACCGGCCAAACATTGAACTCGTTGTCCTGTACGTAGAGAGAGCGGTCAATGCAGACATAGATGACACACGGAGCTTCAAACACTCTCAAGCCCTGCAAGAACCACCACTTCCTCCCCTCCTTGTCCTCCCTTCTTATGCCCTTAAGTTCGAGAACTCTCCTGCCCAGAACACGACGCCGGGTATCGTAAGGCTCAGGGAATCCGCGGGGAGGAGGAATATCTGGATTGCCCGGCTCTTCAACTTTGTCGACAAAGGCCTGCCTTATTTCCTCTAGCTTTTTCCCGGCCACTATAGCGAACTCCCAGGGTTGAGTGTTCCCCCAGGAGGGAGCGCGCAAAGCTAGCTCCATTATCTCCTTCAGAATCTCCCGGGGCACGGGGTCGGATTTAAAAGCCCTGATGCTCTTCCTGCGATTGATAGCTTCAGCTATTTCCATGCCTTGGCGTTCCTCCTCTCTCTCGGTGTTTGTCCTCCTTGGCGAGGACTTGCCATTTTAACTCACATTGCCCCAGCTTTCACTGCTCTCCGCTTTCCGCGTCCCTGGTATTTCTAGCGCTCACTACGCGCTTCATCCCTCCCAGGCACCCTCACCAATAAGTGGCACGAAATAGCAGCCACCGAGGTTTTCTGTCTCGAATCCTTTCCTAAGTCTAGTAACCCTGAGCAAATCTTGCTGCCACCGAGAGCCTACCGGGATTATCAACCGCCCATTCATACCCAGCTGGTCTAGAAGGACTTGAGGCACATTGGGAGCGCCAGCAGAGACAATAATAGCGTCGTAAGGTGCTCCCTTCGGCCAACCCAGAGCCTTACCAGCTATGTGCACCTCGACGTTGCAATAGCCGAGCCCCTTCAGAAGTTGCTGGGCTGGTTCCGCCAATTCAGGTATACACTCCACTGTGACTACTCTTTGAGCCAATTCAGCCAATATGGCCGCCTCATACCCGCTTCCTGTACCCAGCTCCAGGACCCTCTCGCCCCCTCTCAGTCCCAAACCCTGCACCATCAGAGCCACAATGAAGGGTTGGGAGATAGTTTGGCCGAAGCCAATGCCTAATGGTCTATCGTCATAGGCAGCGTAACGTTGCTCCGGTGGTACGAAGGCTTCGCGCGGAACACGCTTGATAGCTTCGAGTACGCGCCAGTCGGCAATTTCGCGCTCAAGATGCCTAAATAGGCGTTCTCTAGCCTCCTCTAAAGCCACGGCAGTTCACCAGTCGACGGTGTCAACCAAGAACAAAAGACAGGATTATGAGGACCAGGATCATAGCTCCGCCAATGATGGCGATGCGTCTTAGTTCAGGCATAACATATTGGTAGCGACTGGTGAAATCCTGCGCTCTAGGCAGCACCCGGGCTCGTGATTGCACACCGGCAGGCATCGCCCCTGGCTCTTGCAGAGGCCGGCCCCCTGCCGGCCTTGCCACCGTGGTCCGATGCTTGGCCCTAGCACGTCGTGATTTTTTTGCCATTATCCTTGCCTCGATGCAGATTGCTCATAGATTCTTGTGCTGGAAATGTATGCGTGACCCAGAAGCTGCTGAAGTTGGTGGAGATCAGCCCCGCTCTGCAGTCTATGTCTGGCAAAGCTATGACGCAATGTCTGCGGCGTAACCTTGCCACCCAGACCGGCCTTGGAGGCGTAACCCTTGATGATCTGCCAGAACCCCTGCCGGGTTAGCCTCGTACCACGCCGGTTAAGAAATAGAGCTTCCTCTCCCTCATCATATAACAGGTCCAGCCTGTCACTTCTAAGGAAGTTCTCTAGAATCAGGCTCAGGCGATCGTCAAAGGGAACCTCTCTCTTGATATGAACATGCAGACATTTTCGCCTCAGGTCAATATCGTCAGCATTCAACGATACTAATTCGCTTATGCGTAGACCCGTACCATAGAGCAATTCCAGCATCACCCCGTCTCTCCTAGCCTCTGGAGTCGATAGTTTTGCTGGCTCGGCAAGCAACTTCTGATATTCAGACGGAGACAAGAAGCTGAGCGAATGCCTGTTAACCTGAGGAGAAGGCAGGTCCTGAGCGGGATTTCCCGTCATCCTGCCCGAATCAACCATGAATTTGAAGAACGATTTGGCCGATGCCACTTTACGAGCCGTTGTTGCCGCAGAGTACCTCTTCTCCCTGAGCTTGAGCAGGTAAGCTTTCAGAAGCTCATCGTAGGATCCGATTATGCCCTTTGCCTTCTCAGCGGCCATAAACGCTGCCATTTGAGTCAAATCATTGCGATAAGCAGCCACAGTGTTCTGGGAACAGCCTTTGCCTTCGGCCAAATACTCAAGGAAGGCCTGGATATCGGGCTTCATCATGGTTATTGTAACACAACAAGAATTATTTTTGCCTCTACACAAGCCACTTGCTACAATGAATTCATCGTGGAACCAGAACAATTGAGGGCTGTGCCGGCCAGGCCCGGGGTTTACCTGTTTAGGGACAAACATGGCCAGGTTATCTACGTGGGTAAGGCTGCCAACCTGAATAGCCGGGTAAGGAGTTATTTCGGCGCTCCCTCTAACATGTCACCCAAGACTCAACGATTAGCGGCAAAAATACAGGACTTCGAGTTCGTAGTTGCCAACTCCGAGCAAGAGGCGCTTCTTCTGGAATGCAACCTGATAAAGAAATATGTCCCCCGGTTCAATGTTCACCTTAAGGATAGCAAGACTTTCCCTTACCTCAGGATAGACGTGAACGAAGATTGGCCTGGCGTTCATATCACTCGCCGGGTTCAGAAAGACGGAGCCAGATACTTCGGACCCTTTGCCAATGCCGGCTCGGTGCGCAAGACCTTGAGATTGATAGAGAGGATTTTTCCGTTTCGCAGTTGCAGCAAGCGCATCGACGGCAAAGCTAAGCGGCCCTGTCTCGATTTTCATATCCACCGCTGTCTCGCACCGTGCATCGGGGCCGTGGAAAAACAAGAATACGACGACGTAATAAACCGGGTCATCTTGTTTTTGCAGGGGAAGCAGGAACTCATTCTTCGCGGGCTCAATACCGAGATGAAAGCAGCAGCACAACAGCTTCGGTTCGAGAGGGCAGCCTTGCTGCGAGACCAAATTGAGGCCATAGAGAGAGTCATAGAGGGCCAGAAAATTGCCATAAGACTACAAGGAGAAAAGGATGTCATCGCTCTGGCACAAGATCAAGAACAGGCCCACGTTGAGCTCTTCCTTGTCCGTAACAGCAAGCTGGTCGGTCGAGACCATTTTACTATGGAGGGGATTCAGGGCGAGCCTCCCGAGCAAATAATGACCAGTTTTGTCAAGCAATACTATGCCTCAGCTTCCTACGTCCCGCCGTTGATACTGCTCCAGCACCCGGTCAAAGAGCCGGCAGTGCTGTCTGAATGGCTCAAACAGCAGAGAGGGAGCAGAGTGGCCCTTCAAGTGCCGCGGCGAGGAGCCAAGAAGGAGCTGATGGACCTGGCGGCTGAAAACGCTGCTGAAGGTCTGGAGCTAGCCCGGGTTAAACAGGTGAAGGCAGAGGCCATAAAGTCCGGCTTACAAGAGCTAAAGGACAGGCTTGGTCTGCCCGCAATGCCCCGGCGAATAGAAAGCTATGATATCTCCAATATTCAGGGCAGGCTGGCTGTGGGCAGCATGGCTGTCTTGGAGAAAGGCCTACCCAAGCCAGCACATTATCGCCGCTTCCGCATCAAGACCGTCGCCGGCGCTGACGATTGTGCCATGATCCAGGAGACGTTAAGGCGCAGGTTCAAACGGGGCCTGGCCAGCGGAGGCACCTGGGCAATTGTTCCCGACCTTGTCCTCATCGATGGCGGCAAGGGACAGCTTAACGCTGCGCTGGAATTAAGTCAGGAACTGCGCCTGGACTCTGTCCCCATGGTCAGCCTGGCCAAAGAGAACGAGGAGATATTCATTCCCGGCGAAGCCAAGCCGGTTTACATAGCCAAAGACTCTCCTGCCCTGCACATACTGCAGAGAGCCAGAGATGAAGCCCACCGCTTCGCCATAGGCTACCACCGGAAGTTGCGCCGCAAAGAAGCCACCGCTTCTGCGCTGGATAGCATTCCGGGCATCGGGCCAGGACGAAAGAAAGCTCTGCTCAGAGAGTTTGGTTCGCTTCAAGGTATCCGGGAGGCATCGTTGGAGGCGCTCAGCCGGACGGACGGCATAACCTTAGCCCTGGCGGTCAAGATCAAAGAATCCTCAGGAGATTCCTCAGCGCCATAGCATTCTTAACGGCAAAGGCCTCAGCATCGTTGTTGAAGTAGATATAGGTGGCTTTGAGATTCCTTCCCAGCCGGGCGATTCCTTGCGCCCATTGCGAGAGCTCTTCGCTGGAGTAACAACTGGAATATAGACCCGCGCTGCCGTGAAAACGGACATAGGCATAATCGCTGGTGGCTACCAGGGGGCAGCCAAAGCCAGGCATATCAAAAACGCACAACCCAATCTTGTAGTCTCGCAGAATGTCGAATACAGCGTCATCAATCCAGGATTCATGGCGAAACTCAACTACATGTTGATATTCCAGCGGCAGCGAAGATACGAAACTCCGTAGCACCTCATCGTTGCGCTTCATATTGGGAGGCAGTTGATACAGCACGGGACCCAGCTTTTCCCCCAGAAGACCAGCTCGAGACAGGAACTTCTCCACCTCTGAACCTGAATCCCTCAGCCTTCTTATATGCGTGATGAACCGGCTCACCTTAAGGGCAAAAACGAAATCGTCCGGCGTAGCTTCGCGCCAGGTAGTGAAGGACTTCTCCGAAGGCAGACGATAGAAGCTGCTATTCAGCTCCACAGTAGTGAATTGCCGGGCGTAAAATTGCAGCCACTGAGGCTTGGGCAATCCACGGGGGTAATATGGTCCACGCCAGTGCTCATAGTGCCAGCCGCTGCAACCAATATAGTACTTTGCCGACATA
>SOJG01000114.1 GCA_004375885.1 Dehalococcoidia bacterium | reverse complement strand
TGATTATAGCATGAAATCATCGTCATCTCTCTCTGGAAGGCTTAGCAGAAGCACGAAGAGAAATCAGGCGAGGAAAAGATGTGTCAGGCCAGCCCGGGAATGGGAAACTGCTGGCACAGGTCCCGGATCTCCAGGCGAACTTGTTCCTGTGTACGCTTGTCCGCCGCGGAAGAAAGAACCTTGATGATGAGAGAAGCGACGCGTCTCATCTCCTCTGCGCCAAAGCCCCTCGTGGTCACCGCCGGAGTGCCCAGCCTGATACCGCTGGCGATCGGCGCTGGACGGGGGTCGAAAGGAATGGTATTTCTATTCACTGTGATCCCTGTTGCTTCCAGAGCTTGCTCGGCATCCCTGCCGGTGATCCCCTGAGGGGAAAGGTCGACCAGGACAATGTGGTTATCTGTGCCGCCGGAGACGATACGCATCCCCTGCCTCTGGAGTTCGGAAGCCAAGGTGCGGGCATTCTCGAGCACCAACTCTTGGTAGTGAACGAACTCGGGCTGCATGGCTTCAAAGAAGCAGACGGCTTTGGCGGCGATTGCATGCATGGCCGGACCGCCCTGGATCCCGGGGAACACTGCGGCATCAATAGCTGAAGCCATCTCCCTTTTGCACAGGATCAAGCCGCCCCTGGGTCCCCGTAACGTCTTGTGGGTGGTGGATGTGCTAACGTGGGCATAGCGCACAGGAGAGGGATGCAATCCAGCAGCTACTATCCCCGCTATGTGGGCCATGTCAGCCAGCAGCTTGGCACCCGCCCTATCAGCGATATGCCCAAGCCTCTCAAAATCGACAATGCGGGAGTAGCTGCTGGCCCCGACTACTATTAGCTCAGGCTTGTGTTCCAGAGCCAGCTTCTCGATCTCATCATAGTTAAGCATCTCAGTCTTCCGGTCCACTCCATAAGGAACGAAGTTGTACCATTTTCCGGAGAAGTTGACCTTAGCGCCATGGGTGAGATGCCCGCCATGGCTGAGGCTCATCCCCATGACAGTGTCTCCGTGTTCCAGTAGTGTTGAATAGGCTGCCATATTGGCTTGGCTCCCGCTATGAGCCTGGACGTTGGCATGCTCTGCCTTGAAGAGCTTCCTGGCCCTTTCAACAGCCAGGTTCTCAATCTCGTCTATGTGGATGCAGCCACTGTAGTAGCGGCGGCCCGGGTATCCTTCAGCATACTTGTCAGTCAGTACCGAGCCCTGAGCTTCGAGCACTGCCCGGCTGGCATGATTTTCAGAGGCGATGAGATTTATGGTGCTTGCCTGTCTCTCCGCTTCCAGGTTCAGGATTGTAGCTGCTTTGCTATCACGTTGCGCCAGTGAAGATGTGTTCGCGGTTTTCACGTCGGTGTCATAATGGTACTGGATATTTGGTTGTCGGTCAACGACAAGGCCCGATCGAACTGGATGCAAGGGATAGCTCTGTGTTCGTCCCGGTCAATGTCTTATATGTCGTTCTGGCCATAATCGCATTGATACCGCTCTTATGTAGCCGATAATCGGGGACGGCGAACGAGCAGTACAAGCACGGTGGCTAAGAGGGTAGCAAAGATGAAGGCAATGAAGGCTGTATTGTAGCTTCCAGTTTTATCGAATATGTAACCGGTGATATATGGACCTGCTCCCCAGCCTAGTGTCTCAAATGCCCATAGTCCACCGTAAATAGACGCAAAAGAGTCCAGCCCGAAATACTCCCTTATCACCAGTGGTTCCAGAACAAACAGTCCGCCCATAGCCAGACCCAAGACAATCACAAATGCGGGAATGCTGACCTGTGTTCCCGGGACAATAAGGAGCAGTAGCCCGCCCGCCTGGAGCATGAAGAATAGGGCGGCCACATACTTGACCGGTACTCTGTCAGATAGATGGCCGGTGCTGATCCTCCCCAGGATGCTGACTCCGACTGTGCTGCCGAGGATAGTTGAAGCCACCTGATTGCTGAATCCCTGCCCCACAAAGAAGGGCACGGCGTGGGCGATTAGTGAAGAGGTACCCACAAAAACCAGCGTAAAGGATGCAACCAGAAGCCAGAAGGTTGGTGTCCGCAAGGCGCTGGACAGAGTCCATCTTGGTATCTGCATACTGCTATCTGACAGGGGCATCCTTTGATGACCTTCCCGGTCGACGTGTTTTTCACCGTCGGGCAACATGCCGATGTCACGGGGACTATCCCTGATGACCAGAATGATGAGCGGGACGAGAACAGCACATACTGCTGCCCCAAGAATGCGGTATGTCCACTGCCAGCCCAGCACGGAGATGAGATGTGCGGATAGCGGCAGCATGATCATCCCGCCCAGCCCAAGTCCAGCCACCGAGATTCCTGTGGCCAGGCCTCTCCTCTTTTCGAACCATTGGGATACCAGCGTTAACACAGGGATGTGCAAAATAGCCATCTGCCCGACAGCCACGACAAAATACATGGCGTAGAAATAGTAGATGGAGGATGTGAAACCCAGGCAGGCAAAGGAGAGGCCCATAACAAGGGCTCCCGGGATCATTACTCTTCTGGCGCCGTACCTATCTACCCACATTCCGAACAGGGGACCCGCAAGGCCTACCAGGCCCATTATGGACATGCTGAGTGATATCTGGGCTCTGTTCCATTCGAACTCATCTACGAGCGGAGTGAAGAAAGCTCCAAACGTGTAGTAGCCTACCCCACCAGCCAGCAGTAAAATGATGGCCGAGGCCGCTACTATCCACCATCCATAGAAGGGACTGAGTGCTCTGGTCATAAAACCTGCGGCACTTGCCAGATTGAGCTTTGAGTTCAGGGACAGTGCGCGATGGCCCTGAAAAAAACAGATGTCCATCCCGGGTAGCATGTCAGAGAATTGGGGCCTACCTGGGATTTTCTCCTCAGATGCTCTGTGATACTATACTGACCTCCGCAGAACTTATCAACAGCCCAATTGACATACTGCGTTCATAGTGGTAGATTAGCAGTCAAAAGGGAAGAGTGCTAAATGGCTGTAAGGGACAGAAGAGAAACCGTTCTCAGGGTGATAATTGAGGAGTATATCACCACAGCGGTGCCGGTAGCTTCAAATGCTATCGTGGCGAAGCATGGCTTGAGGGTCAGCCCGGCTACTATCCGCAATGATACGGCATATCTAGAACAAGAAGGATATGTTGTTCGCCCTCACCGTTCTGCCGGCAGCGTGCCTACTGATAGGGCTTACCGCTATTACGTGGAATCGATAGAGGGGGACGTTGAACTCCCCTATGTTGAGCAATATCTACTTCATCGGATGTTCCAGGACGCCCAAGAAGAGCTAGAGCAATGGCTAAAGACAGTGGCAGGGTTTCTGGCAGACCTTGTTCATAACCTGGTGGTGATAACCTCGCCCAAAGCGGTTCGCTGTCGCTTCAAGCATCTCGATTTGGTAGCCTTGCAGGATTTTGTGTCCTTGCTGGTCGTGATTCTGTATGAAGCGAAGATACGGCGGCAGGTCTTATCCTTCAATAGAAAGGTTAGTCAGGATGAGCTAACAAAGATGGCTAACAGACTTACTAGCATTTATGAAGGGATGACGGGCACCGAGATTCTGGCCAGACAGGAGGGACTCTCTTCCGAAGAACGGCAAATATCACAGTGTCTGGCAGAGACGATAGCTGCTGAAGACAAACTAGAATTCGGTGAGCCTTATCTTGAAGGACTGCGTTTGCTGCTGAGTCAACCAGAGTTTACCGGCGGTCCTGGAATGCTCCAGATCTTGGAGCTATTGGAAGGAGAGGATTGGCTTAGGAGTATCTTTTCCCAGGAGTTTGGCAGGGGAGGGGTGAGGGTAGTCATCGGTGAAGAGAACCCGGAGCCAGCATTACAGGACCTGAGTTTAATAACCGGTCGGTATGGGGTACCCGACAAGGCTAGTGGTATTGTGGGGGTGATCGGTCCAAAACGAATGGACTACGTCAAGGCTATCTCTTCGCTTAACTGCCTCACGGCATTGCTAAGCAACTCGGTGGCGGAGTATATCTAAAGGAGGTACAGCGTTGTCTGACAGTGACGAGGCGGCCAAAGTAGGAATCGAGCAAATTGAGGACATAGAAACGTTTCGGCAAGCTCTGGCCGAGCAGAAGGAGAAGGCAGAGCAATACCTAGCCAGTTGGCAAAGATGTCAGGCCGATTTCGCCAATTATAAGAAACGTAGTGAGCAGGACAAAAGGGACATTGCTGAATGTGCGAGTGGCGCGCTTATCTGTAGCCTGCTCCCTGTTATGGATGACCTGGAGAGAGCTTTCGCCTCAATGCCTGCTGAGCTGGGTGAATCAAACTGGACTGAAGGCATCAGGCTCATCTATAATAAACTCAGGGCGATACTGGAGGCGCAAGGACTAGCCTGTATTGAGGCTAGAGGGGGAGACTTTGATCCTCGCCTGCACGAAGCCGTAATGCAACAGGAGGGGGAGGAGGGGATGGTGATTGAGGAGACGCAGAAAGGCTACAAATTTAAAGAAAGGGTGATTCGTCCTAGCCTGGTGGTGGTTGGCAAGGGAGAAGAGAAACGAAAACAAGGGCAAAGGAATAAGAAGGAGAATCAGAAATGGGCAGAGCAATAGGAATTGACCTGGGCACGACCTTAAGTGCAGCGGCGGTGATAGAGGGGGGCGACCCTAAGATCATACCCAGTGCTGAAGGAGGCAATCTTGTCCCCTCAGTGGTAGCAATAGGTAAAACCGGGGAAAGATTGGTTGGAGAGTTAGCCAAGCGTCAGGGAATAATCAACCCTGAGAATACTATATTCAGCATCAAGCGCCTCATTGGACGCAAATATAAAGACACTATTGTGCAAGACGATATAAAGCGCCTGCCATATAAGATTACCGAGGCCTCCAATGGCGATTGCCGGGTGGTGATGGGAGGCAAGGAATCCAGTCCCCAGGAGATATCAGCCATGATATTGCAGAAACTGAGGTCTGATGCTGAGGCTTATCTTGGGGAGAAGGTCACCGACGCTGTCATTACGGTGCCAGCCTACTTCAATGATAGCCAGCGCAATGCCACCAAGGATGC
>SOJG01000098.1 GCA_004375885.1 Dehalococcoidia bacterium | reverse complement strand
CAATCCGGACGGGGTGGAAGCGGCGCCGATTCCTTGCTCGGCCGTCCCTATTCGCTCACCGTCACCCTGCCACCGCTGGCCATTGTCTTTTTCAAATCCTCACAGTGAGACGAGCCACCTGTCTCCTCGACACCGTGTAGGACTCCTGGATGCCGCACATGCCAGGATCTGCCTGGCCCGACTACTCGACCGTTTTCACGTTAAGTAGATTCGTGGAACCAGCTACCCCAATAGGAATGCCGCCAGTGATCACTATCACGTCACCCGGCTTTGCCAGCCCCAGTTCTTTGCAAAGCCTACCTGCTATGGTGAATAGGTCATCCACCGACGAGGCTTTTGCTATCTGGAAGGGGTAAACACCCCATCGCAACATTAACCTACCCGCCACAACGGCATCAGGAGTTATGGCCAAAATGGGCATTCTGGGACGGTATTTTGACACTCGCCCTGCTGTGCTGCCAGACTGAGTAAACGCCACCAGAGCCACTGCCCCAAGACTCTGTGCTGTGTGGCAGGCACTGTAGCTTATTAGCGCTTCCGTCTTTTGCTCCAGCCACCCGCCTCTTTCTGTTAGCATCTGCTCGTAGGGTAGCCTATTCTCTGCTTCCCGGGCAATCCTTGCCATCATCTTGACTGCCTGCACCGGGTACCTCCCGATGGAGGTCTCTGCCGAGAGCATGATGGCATCTGTACCATCAAATATGGCATTAGCCACATCAGTGACCTCGGCACGAGTTGGTCGATGAGCATGCACCATTGATTCCATCATCTGGGTGGCGGTAATCACTGGCTTACCGGCCTGATTGCATTTTCTGATGATCTCTTTCTGCACCAGCGGCACTTTCTCCAAAGGGATGTCCAGCCCGAGGTCGCCTCGCGCTACCATTATGCCTTCGCTGCTGGCCAGTATTCCGGCAAATTGCCTGACTGCCACACCCCTCTCAATCTTGGCAATAATCGGTATATCTGCGCCGTTCTCATGCAATAGGGCTCTTACACCGTTTACATCCTCAGAACTGTTGACGAAGGAGAGGGCCACATGGTCAGGCTGCTGCCTGACGGCAAACAGAACGCATTCCCGCAGAACATCGGTGATGAAATGGCCAGAGGTCCGCATACCAGGCACCACCAACGCGCGACCTTCGATGAGCATGCCCCCGGCTATTACCTTACATCTAACCTCTGTGCCCTGGGCCTCAAGCACCTTGAGTTGCATTGCCCCATCATCAAGGAACACAACGTCCCCCACTTTTATGTCCTGAGCAAAGCCAGGAAGATTCACTGGAACTACCGCCTCACCTCCCTGCGTTTGCCTCGTGGTGAGGGTAACCTCCGCACCTCTTTTCAACCTGGCCTGACCATGCTTCAGCTTGCCCGTCCTATACTTCGGCCCCGGCAAATCCATGAGTATGGCAACAGGGATTGCCAGACGGCGAGACAGCTTCCTGACAGTCTGGATATGACGAGCGTGTTCCTTGTACGTACCGTGGGACAGATTAAGTCTGGCGACATTCATGCCAGCCCTTATTAGCTGTTCAATCGCGGAGGCCGAGCCGGTAGCCGGACCGATCGTGCACACTATTTTGGTCCGCCGTTCGAAAAAGCGGGAGCCTTTCATATCACCGCCTCGCTTCATATGCAGCCTCAACCCATTTTCCCTCAAGGTACAGGGATTGAGAATCAATAACTACGATACCAGCCCTCAGCCACCGGGGCAAATCTGCCGTTCTCAGCTCCTGCCCTGGAATACCAGGGCTTACCATAGCTATCGGCTATCTCGGCCAGTTCCTTCAACCTCGTGGCAGCCGTTCTCTGGAAGAAACTCATTCTCTCCTCCCGCGAGCCCATTCGGGCACCCTCCTGCCACAGGGCACGCCCGGCCAGAAAACCGGAGGCTCCCCCCCGGCAGGCTATCTCCACCTGCTTCTTGAATGAGTCGAAGCCAACGCCCGCACTGAGCAGCACCCACGGCAGCCGGGATGCCTGGCTCAACTCCCGACACAACCTCAGCAGTTTTTCCTCATCGTGCTCAAACTCAATATCTGCCGGGAACTCTGCCTTCAATACATCAATGGGTAAGCTGGTAATGCGTCGAGCAGTCTCGATTACCAGGCCCGGCTTCATCTGAGCAAACTCCCTCGAGGATGTCCTGCCTTGACTCATAGGCCCTTTTTCCTCAATGGGATAGCTTACCGGCTCAACCAGAAGCGGTATGTCTTCCTCAAGGCATTGGTCAGCTAACCTTGCCACCAAATCAAGCTGCTTTGAGGCAATGTCCTGCAGGTCGGGCCTGAAGTAAATCAGAAGCTTGACCGCTGAGGCGCCCATCGTCTTCACCTTCTTCACGCTCCAACCGGGCAAGAGCTCGGTAATTCTGGCCGCACTGTCTCCCGCATAGCCCGTCCGTTCCATGCTGACCAGAAGCCCCTTGGACCCGGGCAGGAGCCCTGCCGCTATAGCCTGACCAGCTCCGTACTCCGGGTCAAGCAATATGGCGCTGGCAAAGGGTGCTACTGCCCGACAGAGATCAAGCTTAAAATCAACCATCTCCTGGTACCCCACCGCATCAGGGTCTTTCTCGTTGAGGGCTCGCCTAAGCGCTCCCCTGTGGTCAATGGCACACATCGTCATTATGCCTTTGGAATCAGCCAGTTGCTGGAGGCCTCTTAGCTTGCCGACAGATAGTTCCATCACATCACCCCTGGCATATCATATCCTTTACGCACAAAGCAGCTTTCTCATTTCCTGCACGGCAAAGACAGCAGCACCGAGCACGCCAGAATCTCGACCCAGTCCGGCAGAAGCAAAGCGCACTGACCGAAAAGCTTCCTTATACGCTCTCTCTTCAGCCACCTTGAAAGCTGGCTTGAGCAGTATATCACCGATATTTGACAGGCCGCCACCAATGACTATCAACTCAGGGTTGAATATATTGATCAGATTAGCCAACCCCACGCCAACATAGTAGCCAGTTTGAGCAATGAGTTCGTTCGCCAGGTGGTCGCCCTGCCTGGCGGCGCTATGAATGACCTCCGCGGTCACCTTTTCCACGTCACCCTCCGCATATTCCAGAATGGCTGTCCTGGCTCCTTCTACAATCCGATGCCTCGCCTCTCTGGCCAAGGCTATCCCCGACGCCAGAGTCTCCCAGCAACCCCTGTTTCCACATCTGCACATCGGACCTTTGTTGTCGATGGTCATATGCCCCACCTCGCCAGCGGCACCGATAGCTCCGGCGTAAATCCTGCCATCAATGACAATGCCCCCACCGATGCCTGTGCTGAGAGTTATATAGATGAAGTTGCGGGCACCTCGGGCAGCACCAAAATGAAGCTCTCCTAGAGCGGCGGCATTGGCATCATTGATGAGAAAGGTTTTCTTGCCCAGCCTTTCCTCCACTATGCTCCTCAGGGGGATGTTTCGCCATCCTGGTAGATGCGGTGAGGTAAGGAGGACACCCGTCTCGGGGTTTACCAGACCGGGTGCCCCAATTCCCACGGCAGCAAGCGCTGAAATGTCAGTATTTGCCTCCTCAAGAGCACGATGTGCGGACTCCACTATGGACTGGATAACTGCTTCATGACCTTTCCCGGCTGGCGTTAGACTGTGGTCTCGCGATAGCATTGCTCCCTGTGAGTCGGTCACCGCCGTCAATATTTTCGTGCCTCCAAGGTCAATGCCGAGAACCAGAGTCGTTGGATCCTCAGGCATTCTCTCACTCGTCCTCAGCATAGGAATCCCTCTTTCCACTCGCAGCCGATCCTGCCATGAAGCGTTCTTTGCTGCTATGTCCTATTGTAACTGGTGTGAGCAGCAATTCCAAGACGATAAATGTATCGTGGATAATCAAAGGCACCGTGAGATCACCAGTTCCTCCGTTCCGAACAGGCCAGATTCGGGCAAGAGAGGTCCGCGTGGGCTTTCCCAGAGCAAGCGGATTATTGTTGCCTCCGGCCTCGCTTCCGGGCAACCCATATTTTGGCTGACATCATCAGGTTGGACCACTTTCGCTGCTTTCAGAAATACTGGGGGGTCCCAGGCGCAGATGTCACATCGAATCATTGATTATTACGGTTGTTGATAGTATACTGTCGTCACATCCATTGGCGGGAGGTATTCCATGAAACTGTCTTGTCTTCAAGAGAACCTGAATTCGGGGCTAAGCATTGTCGGGAGAGCGGTAGCCACCAGGTCCACTTTGCCTATCACCCAGAATATCCTTCTGTCTGCTGAGAAATCCCGTCTCAAACTGGCAGCCACCAACCTGGAAATGGCTACTACATGCTGGATCGGCGCTAAGGTGGAACAGGAGGGAGACATAACTGTGCCTGCTCGCCTGCTCGTCGACTTTGTCAACTCCCTGCCCAATGACTCAGTTGAAATCAACCTTCCCGCTGCGGGTCGCGTCCTGGAGCTCAAAAGCGGACATTTTCAAGCCCATATTAACGGCATTGATGCCGCAGATTTCCCGCCTATCCCTCAGATAAGCGATGGCATAAGGACCACCATTGAAGCAACTAGCCTCAGGGAAGCGATTACGCAGGTTGCCTTTGCGGCTGCCAGCGAAGAATCTCGCCCCGTGCTCACCGGAATCAACACTGAGCTAGATGGCGAGCAACTCAACCTAGTGGCTGCCGATGGCTTCAGGCTGGCTGTGTATAATACGACTCTCGGCTCGCCGGTCAGCGAGAAGACCACGGTTATCATTCCGGCGAGAACCCTCAATGAACTGAATCGCCTTCTTAGTGAGCAAGAGGAACCCGTAGAAATCATCGTCAACGAAAAGAAGAGCCAGGTCCTCTTCCGCCTCAAGGATGCTGAGCTGGTTTCTCAGCTCATTCAAGGTTCCTTCCCCAACTACTCTCAGGTTATCCCGGAGAGCTACACCACCCGGGCTGTAGTGGATATTAATGAGTTCCTCCGTGTTACCAAGATGTCGTCCATATTCGCTCGCGATGCCAGTGGCATAGTCCGTCTGGTCGTCACTCCGGGTACTGAACTCGCTCCAGGAAAGCTAACCGTTTCTGCTCAAGCCGAGGAGGTTGGGGGCAATGTCGCTGAAATCGATGCTCTCATCGACGGAGAAGAGGCGAAAATCGCCTTCAACGTAAGATATCTTTCCGATGTCCTATCTGTCCTTCGTCAAGCCCAGGTCGCTCTGGAACTCACCACTCCCTCCAGCCCAGGAACCATCCGCCCCATAGGTGTGGACAACTATGTTCACGTGGTCATGCC
>SOJG01000108.1 GCA_004375885.1 Dehalococcoidia bacterium | reverse complement strand
TCTGCTCTGAGTTCTTACCACCTTATCACTTTTCCACACAAATCAGCATACAGCCCAGAACTGCTTGACAGTGCAGGGGAGGTGCTATAAGATGAACTCAGCTTGATTTCCGAGCACGTAGCATAACACCATACAGATGTAAGGCTTAGTCAGGAGGTGCCCGATGGACAAGATTAAGGTGATGATAATCGATGAGCAAGCGTTTTTCAGGGCCGGGGTGCGCCAGACGTTGTCTGACCAGTCCGATCTGGAGATACTGGAATGCGACCCTACCCAGGATGTACTCCAGCTAGTGGAAGCTAATCTCCCTGATGTTGCTTTACTTGGCTCCGACCTGGCTAGCCTCAGCGGGATTGAACTGGGCAGGAAGATCGCCCAGCACTTCCCCAACACCAAAGTAATAGTCCTTAGCCCTGACCCCAATGATGAGGAGCTTTTTGAGGTTATCAAGACTGCGGCCGTCGCCTGCTTGAGCAAGAGGGCCTCTGCTGAAGAGCTAGCCAGCACTATAAGGCGAGCCCGCAGTGGCGAATACCCCATAAATGAGAGCCTCATGACCAGGCCCAAGGTTGCCAAGCAGGTACTAAATCAGTTCCGCGGTATGGCCAGGACCCTCGAAGGCATAGCGGCTCCGCTTACCAAGAGGGAAACACAGATTCTAACCTACGTCGCCGAGGGCAACTCGAACAAAGAAATCGCCCGTATCCTGGCCATCAGTGAGCAGACAATCAAGAATCATGTCAGTGCCATCCTTCGTAAGCTCAATGTCAATGATAGAGCCCATGCCGTGGCCCTGGCCTTGCGCAGCGGCTGGATCTCGCCGGATGTAAGACCGCGGCGAACGTGGGAGAATTTCGATGACTCTGACGCAACCTGAATGACGGCTCGCAGGCAATTCTCGCGACGGGCACAAACTGCTACGTGGGACCTGCTGCGAAGCTTACCCTTCCATCACCACCAGGCCAATGTCACATAGTATCGCCCACTCCCGATATAGCCGGGACTCGCGACAACAAAAGACGTGTCGCAGGGACTGAGAAAGGGGAATGGGTTCGGTAGCTGACTGGCTGGAATTCAATTATCATCTGGCTGTTGTCGTTCGACGCCTGTGATTCCATACCTGTCGGCAGGTTGGATTTCGACATCCGGGATTCGGATTCAGGACCATACATGAAGGGATGGCCCAAAAGTCCTATTGACAAACCTACGGGATATGATAGATTGTAATCAGGTCTTGGACACGTTAGACCGTTATGCCCTGTCTTGTTTGGGTCAGGGCATGGTTACGAACCTTGACTTCAGCTAGGCGGAGAACTACACTTTGCATACATCGTCAGGAGTTGGCAGTATGGTACAGCAGACGAAAGCCAGTCCGGAGCTAACAACCCGGGTTAGAGAATACCTGGAGGCGAAGGGATATGAACTAACCGAGGGAGCCGAGCTCGCCGGGAAGTCCAACGTCGTGCATACCTTTGATATGCTGGCGCAAATGGATGACGGTTTCAACAGCTACACCATTGCTGTCTGCGTCACCGGTGGTGGCGATAGGGACGCAGAAGTGGAGACCATTTTCCACTTTGCCAACAAAGCCTACGATTGCGGCATCATTGATAGGGT
>SOJG01000105.1 GCA_004375885.1 Dehalococcoidia bacterium | reverse complement strand
ATCGTCAACTGAACTACCCTGGCCACTTTCATATAATGGTTAACCGCACTGCCTCAGCCACGCTACCGGGCACGTCTCCGGTATTCATCCAGGGCTTTCATCATGGCCTGGAAATCTTTCTGCCCCGAGCCTTTCTTTCCCTCAAGCCACTGCTCCAGCGCCTGGATGACAACTTCCCGAATCGATTTACCCTCCTCAACAGAGGCAAACTTCACCGCCTTGAGAAGTTCTTTGCTTCCCAGATCAACAGTTATCCTCGTCCCTTTGGTCATGCTCACCTCCTGCATCCGACTTTATAGCATAAAATCACAAAAACATATAACCTCGTCCAACCTGGCGCGTCGCCCCTGATTGATGGCGCCTGCCGGCCGTCTTTTGCCCATCTCAGCCCGGTGGGTGAGGTGTTATTCGCAGACCCTTCGTCGACGTAGGCCTCGCAACCGGATAGCCTCACTCAGGATGACAGCTGGACACCACCTGCTGGAACTAACAGTGGGAGACCGTGAGTTCCTACAGTTGATTTCGCCACGTAACAAGAGCTATACTCATCACGCCCAATTCAAGATGATCGCGCGTGTGGGGTGGTGCGTTGTTGGCTAATAGTTATGCGAGTATTGCTCTTGAGCACGCCACACCCTCTGGAGGAGAGCCCGCTCCCTCCACTCTCATTAGGTTACTTAGCCAGTGCCCTGCTTCGAGAGGGTATTGAGGTCAGGATTCTGGACTTCCTGGTGACCCGCTACCGTCCAGAGAAGCTGAGGCGAGAACTGGAAGAGTACCGGCCCTGCCTTGTCGGTGTCACCTGCGTTACCCTGAACTATCCCATTGCCAGGAGGATGCTCAAGGTATGTAAAGGCTTCGACCCACGGATCTTCACTGTTATCGGCGGTCCTCACGTTACCTTTGCCCTGGAGGACACACTGCTCCGGTCGCCGTGGATCGATGCCATAGTCATCGGCGAGGGGGAGAGAACCCTGGTCGAGTTAGTCAAGGCAGTCGAAGGAGGGCAAGACATCCGTCAGGTGCCAGGACTTGCCTTTGCTGATGGAGGTATGATGGCAAAGACATCGCCCCAAGCTCGCATCGAGAACCTTGACCAGCTCCCCTTGCCGGCACGCGAGTTGCTGCCCATGGCCAAGTACCGTGCCTTGGGCGCCCCGTGCACTGTAATAACGAGCCGCGGCTGTCCCTTTAGCTGCATCTTCTGCTCAGGGTCCCGGATGTTTGGTGCCAAGGTCCGCTTTCGCAACCCCGGGCTCGTGGTGGATGAGATTGAGCAAATCCAGCTCGATTTCGGGCCCACCAGAATCAACATTGTCGATGACACCTTTACCCTGGACCACCGCCACGCCCAGGCAGTGTGCGAGGAAATGCTCAGGCGTAACCTGAAGGTAAAATGGAGCGCTTTTGCCCGCGTGGATAGGGTGAGCAAAGACCTGGTTCAGACAATGAAACGGGCCGGCTGCGAATGGATGCTGTTCGGCGTCGAGTCGGCCGATGAGGGTATCCTGAAGACCATCAGAAAAGGGACCACGCTCGATGAGGTGCGGCGAGGGGTGCAGACAGCCTCCGAGGCCGGAATAGGGGTATTCAACTCTTTCATCCTGGGCCTGCCCGGAGAAAACCGGGATACGGTTCATAAGTCTATGGCCCTTGCCGACGAGCTTTACCGCAGATATGGCGCCAAGTATGGCTTCCATATGTTGTGCCCGCTTCCGGGCACTGAACTATATGAGAGAGCTAAGGACTATGGAGTTCGCATCCTCAGCCGAAACTGGACGCGCTACAATGCTAACGAGCCCATCACCGAGACAGCGACCATGAGCAGAGAGACGATAAGAGAAGCCATGGCTGGCTATGATGAGGCCATAGAAAGCGCCTGGGATGATATAAGGCGCAGGGCCAAAGACGGCGATGTCGAATGCGCCGATCTGGTCGAAGGGCAAGAGAGAGAACGTTTCGTGTGGGCCTTGCTTCAGGGGGATTTCATAGAGAGACTGGGCGCGATGGGGGCAGCCACCGCCCTTAACCGCTGCGACGGCGAGACCGAACTGGCCCGCCGGGTTTCCGAGAAGTTAGGCTTCAACATTGAGGTAGTCCAGAGGCGAATTGGCGAGCTGGTGAAAAGGGGGGTCCTGCATCTGGAGTCGTCGGGAAGCGGCCGGCGGTGGCAATGGAGTAGTAGTCAGAAGCTCAAGCTGGCTGGCCAGACCATGCAGCCTCTTCCAATACAAGATGAGCCTGGAGGAAGGTATGATTTCTAAGGCAAGATCGGCCTGTGAAAATAAGGCAGCTCGTTTATGATTGGGACATGCGACTGATCATGAACGACGAACAATTACAGACGCTGCAACAAGTTAATCAGTTTCTGGAGGGAAGTTAGACACTGGATTCAGAGGTCTAACTACCGAGGAGAAATACCGGCGGATAAAGGAGGGGTGATACCCACGCTTTCAATTCTCTCTGCGCTACAGCCCTGGTTTCAGGGCTACTCAGGCTTCACCAAAATCTTGATATGTTTGTCCTTATGTTCCACGAGTTCTTCGTAACCTTTGTCAACGATATCCTCCAATTGTATTCTCGCAGTGATCATCTCTCTTGCCGTATGCTCTGTCTTCTGCAGCAATTCTACCGTAGCGCCGAACTCATCCCCGTAGCCTAATGTGCCTATTACCTTTCTCTTGGTCTTTATCAGATCGTTGACCTTCGTGGGGAATAATGCTTCTGAAAACCCTATGGCGACTATGCTGCCTCCCTTTCGCGTCAACTCAAAACACGTGCGCATCGTAGATTCGTTGCCTACACACTCCAACGCAACATCTGCACCTCGACCCTCTGTCTCATTCAAAACAGCTTCCGCAATATCGTCCTTACGAGGATCGAGCACCATGTCAGCCTTGAATTCCCGCGCGACCCTCCTCCTGGCTTCCGAGAGCTCGGCTATTATGACCTTAGCACCTATATTCTTTGCTGCCTGCAGATTCGCAAGCCCGATAGGACCTGCACCTATGATGAGTGCGGTTTCATCAGCCTTAAGCATCGCGGATCTCGTTATGTGCACACCCAGTACTGTGAGTTGTGTAAGCGCAGCAACATCAAAACTCAAATCGCCTATACGATAGACCTGTTTTGCAGGTACAACCACATATTTCGCAAAACCACCATCGCTGAAGAATCCTATGATGTTCAACCGTTCACAGAGACTTCCACCTTCCTTTCGGCGGCACCAGAAGCATTCACCACAGATTGCATAGGGGTCAACCACAACCCTATCGCCCACTGCAAAATTGCTGACGTCATCCCCGAGTTCCACAATTACGCCGCTGAACTCATGCCCCACGGTAATGGGCGGGGCACAACCCGTAACTGGATGCACGCCTGCGGGCATGAACATAGGTCCTTTGAGATACTCCGCAACATCACTACCACAAATGCCACACCATTTCACTTCTATTTTTACATGGCCTGGTATCACCTGTGGTTCAGGTACATCGCAAATGCGCACATCTCCTCGACCATACCATCTTGCAGCTCTCATCTTTTCACCTCCCTGCTCACTTCTTGAAATATTCGTGGGTTTCTAGTAGAGACTACCAGTCTATCCCGTGCCGTAGGATCCCTGTATTTCGCGAGCTCCTTATAGTAGTCCACAGCAGTAAACCTGCGCAGTTCACCATCTGCTAGTTCGAAAAGCAAGTCTTCGTTTGTCGCGTCTTTCTCGGGCGATCTCGCGAAATGCTCACGTCTCAGCAACTCTCTCTGAGTCTTCAAAGTGTCTGTTTGAGGCAATGACCTCACTACCCTTATAAACCGCGGCAAAGTATAATGCGGAAGCTCCCTTACACAATACTCATAGAACACCTTGACATCGAACTCTTCAGGTTCGGCAGTCTCGATAATGTACATAGCGTCGTCTTCCCTACCCGTTGACTGCGGAATGCCAATGACGGCAGCAAGAGATATGCCTTCGTATCGTGCAATGATGTTTTCCACATCAATGGCTACCCAGTTCTCACCTTTGCACCTGATCCAATCGCCGGTTCTACCCAGAAATATCAGATACTTCGCCCCGCCAGTACCTTCAACAATTGCCCCCAAATCTCCCATATGAAAATAGTTGTTGTGGTCAATCCGCTTCATGCTTTCTTCAGGCATCTTGTAGTATCCTGTGAACTTCGAGTCGCCGAGCGACGATTGGCTCACGACTATCTCGCCGACAGCATCTTCAAAGTTCACTATCCTATCGTTTTCTGCCACCATGGCCAGGATGCATTCCCTGTCAAGATCGTCCTCAGCCACGACTTTGATGTCTTTCAACAACCTGCCCACCGTATACCTTGGTGAATCTTGCGTAACCTGGGTAATCGCGCCAGATTCAGTGGAACCGTAGACTTCCTTAAACTCTGTTAGACCGAATATTCCGCTGAACCTGTCGCGGTTGTCGGGTGGCGTGCCTGTACTGATGACGATGCGCAATGGCAGATCAGAATGATCTCTATCGCCGACGACATTTAGTACGTATTGGACGGGGTCGCCTACACAGTTCCATACCGTAGCACGATAATCTTCCAAATCCTTCACAAATCTGGTGGCACTGAATTTTCGCCGCAATCCGATTCTGGCACCGTTTAGCAATGCCGGCATAACGTTCAGATAAACAGAATTCGAATGGTTCAGGGGCATACAAACGTATCCCACATCGTCTTCTGTATAGTTGAGTATACGCGTAGCGTTTATGCCCACATCAACCAGTTTTTTCCACGAGACCTCTATTCCTTTGGGCGCGCCCGTGGTACCTGACGTAAATATTATGAGCCCTGTTGCGTCCTCGTTGAACTCATAAGGCTGGAAAGAGCTGGACTTCTCCGCGTACTCATCTACTTTAGCACCAATTGTCGAAATTCCGTGCGGAAGCTTGCTATGCTTATCTGAAACCACCACAATATCACGCTCGTCCACTTTGTCGAACACATATTTCTCCCTGGCCTCCAAAACCTTTTCCAGGAACGTCCCACCGTTTTTATGAATTGCATCGTCCACGAACAACACATCAACTGCCATCCTGTTTATGTCGACAGCCAGCCTTTCGCCGATCTGGGCATTATTTATGCCCACCAGGACGCCACCCGCAAAAGCGCAACCACCGAGTATATAAAAAAATTCAGGTGTATTCTGCATGTAAACGCCCACATGAAACCTTTCAGTCGGTTTGACACCTTTGTTGTCCCGCATTTGCCGGAGCATATTGCCATACAACAGTGAAGTCCGGTAAAACTCTGCATACGTGATATTATGAATGTTTTCATCATCGTCTCGATACATCATAAATATCCTTTTCCCGCTCGTTGGCTCCGCGCCACGCATTTCAAGCACCTGTGCAAAGTTCATGTGCTTCATGG
>SOJG01000014.1 GCA_004375885.1 Dehalococcoidia bacterium | reverse complement strand
TAGATGTCGTTTACCACCGTAACGGGGAAGTCTTCCACCTCCAGACGGCGAAGGGCTTCAGCACCGAGCTCTTCGTAGGCTATTACCTCTGCCTTCCTGATGCTCTTGGAAATTATGGCGCCGGCACCCCCTATTGCCCCCAGATAAACTGCCTTGTGCTTCACCATGGCATCTTTCACCGCTTTGGACCGTGAGCCTTTGCCTATCATACCCTTCAGGCCTTCGGCCATTAAGCGGGGGGCGTAGGCATCCATCCGACCACTGGTGGTCGGGCCAGCCGAGCCGATTACCCGGCCGGGTCTGGCCGGGCTGGGCCCCATGTAGTACATGGCTACCCCCCTGATATCGAAAGGCAGGGGTTTCCCCTGGTCTAGGGCTTCGACCATTCTCTTATGGGCGGCGTCGCGGGCAACGTAGATGACACCCGTGAGCAGGAGATTATCCCCGGCTTTGAGGTCTTTCAAGACTTCGTCAGTTAAAGGAAGCGTAACTCTCTTAGACATAGTACTCTTTCCGCATTCACCTTTCACGAGGCTTTCTGATTCACCGTTCGATTTCAGGCAGGCCAGGCATCGTTCATCTCCAAATCCTTATAGCCGCATGTTTCACCGGGCCTGTCTGCCCAGTGAACCCGGCACCTACATCGAAGTCTCCAAGTAGTTTACTGTAAGCCGTTTTTTCTTTACTTCAGGCCTGGCATAATCAGGAAGGAGTATGGGGGCTACTCTATCGGTTACGATCCCGGCCTCTTCAAGCTCTCCATGATATCTTTTTACATGCTCCAGGGTCAGCCCTCCATCCTTTGCCTTCTCTCTGGCAAATATAGCGGCATTTCTTCCGGCTATCCTACCAAATACCACGATATCCATCAGAGAATTGCCCATCAGCCTGTTTTCTCCATGTAGCCCACCGGTTACTTCACCAGCGACATACAGCCCGGGAACGGCAGTCTCACATTCTGCATTGTCCTGAAGTCCGCCATTCTGATAATGGAGTGTGGGATAGACCAGCGTGGGTGCTCTAGATATGTCAATTCCCAGGCGGTCATATACTTTCCACTTGCCCACAAAGGCTGTTCTCACCCTTCCTTCCCCGTGGAGGATGTCAAGCATGGGAGAATCAAGCCAGACTCCCACCTTTCCAGTAGGAGTGGGAACACCATTGCCATCCAGGCACTCCTTGATGAACCTGGCTGATTCCACATCCCTCGGCTCGCGCTCATTGACGAATTTTTCGCCGTGGGCATTCAGAATATCCGCACCTTCCGCACGGAACCTCTCAGTAATAAGCCATCCCTCTATTTGCTCCGGGAAGACAACGCCCGTAGGGTGATATTGGACGGTGTGCATGAAAGCCAAGGGCACACCCACCCTGTAGCCCAGAACAATGCCATCGGCAGTGGCACCGTAATGATTTGTGGTCATAAAGCCTTGAACGTGGAGCCTACCAGCGCCGCCTGTGGCCAAAATCACCGCCCTGGCCTTGGCAACAAGATACTCCCCAGTCTCCATGTTATAAAGCAAGGCTCCAGCAACCTGACCATGTTCATTAAGGATAAGCTCCACAGCCGGGGAGAACTCCAGAACTCTGATATTAGCCCGGTTACGAGCTTCATCGCGTACAGTGCGCATGATCTCCAGCCCGGTAAGGTCGGCGCAGTAGTGCATCCTTTTGCGGCAGGTCCCTCCGCCATGCATGGCATCCAACCTGCCATCGGGAAACTTCGAGAAGATAACTCCCAGGCTTTCCAGCCATCGCAGGGCATCAGGAGCCTGCTTAACAAGAGCGGCCACAATATCGGCGTCATTCTTAAAATGCCCTCCGCCCATCACATCAAGATAGTGAAAGTAAGGAGAGTCCTTCTCCGGTTTCGTTGCAGCTTGAATGCCCCCCTCAGCCATCACACTATTAGCATCGCCATGCCGAAGCTTCGTGGCTATAAGGACCTGGGCACCATTTGCCTCGGCAATAAGGGCGGCAATGGTGGCAGCCCCACCCCCACCGATAATCAAGACATCAGCTTCATAATCGTGCCTAGACAGGCTGACCTTGTCAGGGTCAACCTTGCTCCTGGCCTCCAAGAGGTCGACAAACTCGTGAGCGATTCTATAACCCTTACTGGCACCGACTCTTATCTCCCTTCTCCCCTCTTCCTTATAGTCAGGGTGATATTTCAGTATCTCCTGCCTTTCCTCCAGGGACATAAAGGGAAATTCCTCCCCCTTCTTCCTTTTCTCCACCCGGGCAGGCCTGGTTGCCTCCACTTTCCTGATATGAGGCTCAAAGAAGTCTGGATATCCTAAGTAACTCATTTCGTCTCCTGACCAGTCAGGTCGTTCGAGAACTCATGTAGAGGAGTCACTTGCGGGCTCCCCCAAATCGGGAGGGGACAAGTCCCTCCCCTGCGAGAGAACTCTTTTTTCTAGACAGCTTCACTGACTATAGATATCTTTTGTCCTTCGGTTTCCAATCCTCTCCGGCGGATACCGGTTCCACCTCTCGTTCCTGATACGCCCTTTTCAGCTCCTCTTCGTTCATGCCCTTTAGCTTCTCCAAAGCCTCTTCATACTCCCCCTCCTCAACCGCCTTTACCATTTCGGCCAGGTGTTCTGCTCTGGAAAGGATTCTGGCTCCGTAGATTCTTCGTGCGAGTTGAAACATGTGATACTGGGCCAATTCCCCCAAGCAGCGGCTCGTGCATAGCCCGCATTGGATACAGTCAAAGCTAAGTCGTGCAGCTTCGGTGATATTTCCTTGTTTCAAAGCTGAGATAGCATCCATGACCTCTATACCCTGAGGGCAAGCTTTCGTGCAGGCATTGCAGGCCACACAGCGGAATAGCTCAGGATATAACCTAAAAACCTCTTCAGGGGCCGAAGTCAACTCGGTGAATTTATACTCGGCTCGATTAGCAGGGAAAAAGGGAATCTGGGCTACATACATATCGGGTTCGACTGTCTTCTGGCAGGCAAGCGCTACCTGCAATTTATAATCGCCAGGCTTACGATAGACGGTACCACAGGCTCCGCAGGTCCCCCCCCTGCATCCACAGCCCCGGATGAACCTGTAGCCAGCATATTCCATAGCTTTCATAATGGTAAGCCCTTCTGGTACCTCATAACGTTTTCCCATGATATGTACAGGAATAAGCTTCACCGCTAATTGCTTCTTTTCCTTGACCGTCGTTTCGGCCGGATTCTTGTTATTTTCTTTGACGCTCATTCTTGACCTCCGATCGGTTACAGGGCTTCACCTCGAGGAAGCAAGTTCTTTTCCCGCAGGAGCAGTTCAGGTTCGCCATAATTGAGCTCGAAGTGACATACCTGAGGTCCAAGCCCTAAGGCCAGAGCCAGAAGCTGGGTGAAATAGAATAACGGCACACCGTCAAATTCGTCATGTTTCTTCATCAATTCCTTCTGCCCCTGGCCCAAATTGTAATCGCATAAAGGGCAAGTGAGAACCAAGGCTTCAGCCCCATGACTCAATGCCGAGTTTAGGATGTGCCACGCATATTTCGGAATATCATCTGGACTGCTGACTATCTGATACGACCCGCAACACTCTGCAAACTCGGGAAAGTCCACAGGAGTAGCCCCGAGAGCCTCGAGAAGCTCCTGTAAAATGGTGGGTTTCTCCACATCATCTACAGCTACCTCCCTGGGGCGAAGCAAGGTACACCCATAATAGGGGGCTACCCTCAATCCCCGCAGGGGGAGCTTGACCTTCTGAGCAAGAGCTTCCCACCCCACTTGGTCTTTCAACACCTCGAGGAGATGGACTACTTCTACTTCGCCGCCATAGTCTATCTCTTCATCCATAAAGCTATTCAGGGTACCTCTTTTTTCGGCATCCTCTTTCATCAAGAGATTAGCCCTCTTCAGAGTATTGAGGCAAAAAGAACATAAAGTAACCACCTCATTTTTCCCTTGTTCCTTCACTCGAATGAGATTGCGAACAGGTGCTACCTGATGGATTAAATCATCATCAGCTAAAGAATAAACTGCACCACAACAGTTCCATCGCGGAATCTCCTCCAACCTAGACCCCAAAACTTCCATGGAAGCGATAGCAGGGTCCTCAAGATTCTTTGCCTTGGTTTTCAAGGTACATCCGGGATAATAAGCTAAGCTCACTTTTCCATGTCTCTAGCCGCTAAACTTCCTCAGTCCACCGACCATCGCTAGCTGAGGAAGCGCACATCGTTCCTGGGGCGAAATATCTTCGGGGCGCAAGTGGTCAACGTTTTTTCTGAGCGTGAGAAGCCTGATTGCCTCCATTATCTTAGAGAGGTCAAATCCTCTGGGGCAATTGACAGTACAGGCAAGACAAGAAGCGCAAGTCCAAACAGTTCTGGAACTGGTAATTTCCTCTTCCAACCCTAATCGTGCCAGCTCGATAACCTGGCGAGGGGGAAGATCCATACTGGAAACCATGGGGCAATTTCCGGAGCATAAACCACATTGGTAACACAAGTGAAGGTTTTGCCCGCTAATCTCCTTGACTTTCCTTACAAACTCACTGCCTAGCCTTTTGGACGAAATGGTTGCAGACATCCGCTTCTTGCTCCTTCAATTGCTTTATAGGATCTCTTCTCCACGGCGGGCGCACCAGCACTGCACGTTGACTGCTACAGGCATGCTGGCAATATGGCAAGGGAAGGTTTCCACATGAACTGCTAAGGCGGTAACTGTACCACCGTAGCCCATAGCTCCGATGCCTAGATTGTTAACTCTGTGCAGGATTTCCCTCTCCAGATCGGCGACCTCGGGGTCAGGGTTCGGTTCGCCAGTTCTGCGCAAGAGTGCCCTCTTGGCTATGAGCATTGTCTTGTCAGTTGTCCCACCTATACCGACACCGATAATAACCGGCGGGCAGGGATTGCCACCAACCTCATCAACAATGCTGACGACGAAATCTATCACCCCCTGGCGTCCTTTACCTGGAGTTAGAACGGTTAGGCGAGAACAATTTTCTGAGCCACCTCCTTTGGGCAAGGTGCTGATTTTCAGCCTGTCTCCAGGAACTATATCGGTATGAATCATAGCTGGTGTGTTGTCTCTGGTATTTACCCTCGCAAAACAAGGCTGGCTCACTATGGACTTACGCAAATAACCCTTATCGTATCCCTGGCGTACTCCTTCATTAACTGCGGTATAAAGTTCACCATTGATTATGTGAACTTCCTGCCCTAGCTCCAGTATGACCACAGCGGCACCGGTGTCCTGGCAAAGAGGAATTTGCTCCTTGCCGGCAATTTCTGCATTTTCCAGAATTATATCCAATACATCGCGACAAACAGGCGATTCTTCTTTTTCTCGTGCTTGCCTGAGAGCAGTTAACACATCCTCGGGCAGATAATGGCAGGAATGCTCAAATAAACGAGCTATGGTGCTCGTTACGTCACCAGCCTGAATTTCTCTCATTA
>SOJG01000036.1 GCA_004375885.1 Dehalococcoidia bacterium | reverse complement strand
GAGATAGAACCTCTGGACGTAGTCATTCCTGACCAGTTAATAGACGGTACGAAAGGAAGAGACAGCACTTTCTTTTCAGATGGCGTAGTTGTGCATGTCTCTCTTGCTGAACCTTTCTGCCCTGTCTTGAGTCAGCTCTCGTTCGAGGCAGGCATAAAGGTTGGGGCCAAGGTGCATAAAGGGGCCACCTACCTCGTTATGGAAGGTCCGCAGTTCTCGAGCAAAGCGGAGTCGCGGCTGTATCGCTCCTGGAATGCTGACATTATTGCCATGACGGCTTTGCCTGAAGCGAAGTTGGCTAGAGAGGCGGAAATATGCTATGCCACACTCGCCTTCGTCACGGACTATGACTGCTGGCACCCAACGCATGAGTTGGTTACTGCGGAGATGATTCTGACCAACCTGCAAAAGGGCATTGATACTGTCAGGGGAATTCTTAAGCTGTTATTACCTTCCATACCCGAGAAACGGGACTGCGCCTGTGCAAATGCCTTGAAGGGTGCCATAGCCACTGAGGCGGAATACATACCGGAGAAAAAGAAGAAAGAGCTGGGGCTGCTGATTAGCAAGTATCTGAGCAGGGAGGGAGATGTCAACGAAGCTTGAGCTTGGATGTCTGCCTACTGCTATTGGTGGCATGCCTCACACAGATCCTGATGAGGCCTGTTCGATCGTTATCAGGCACCTCCCCGAAATTCCCGTCTGGCCACAGTTATCGGGGCGCTCGTCCGAAGAGAACATGGTTATTCAGTTCAGCGAAGGTTTCCCCGGAGTGGTTATAAATGGGGACAGAATTCACATCGAGCCATCGTCCGATTTCGAGAGTGAACTCGAGCGAATCTATATTGATTGTGAGACGGATAGTGCCGATGGATATGGCATTTCCCCCGGACATGCTGCCGGGCTGCATGCTTTCCTGTCCAGGGCAAGAGGCAGCAAAATAGTCAAGGGACAGGTAACGGGTCCCATCACCTGGGGTCTGATGGTCACCGGGCAGGACGGTTTAGGGATTCTCTATGATGACACCCTGTCTGAAGCCTCCGCCAAGTTCCTGCGCTTGAAAGCTTCCTGGCAGGAAAATGCCTTAAGGGAGATATCCGCCAATACTATTATCTTCGTTGACGAACCCTGCTTAGTTTCCCTGGGCTCGGTGTTTACTCCTATTCCTGAACAAAGAGTGCCTGTCCTGATAGAAGAGGTGCTCAGTGGAATCAAGGGAGTAAAGGGATTACACTGCTGCGGAAACACTAACTGGTCAGTCGTTCTGGACACCTCCATCGATGTTCTCAGCTTTGATGCTTATAGCTATGCCTCTTCTCTAAACACGCACTCTGACAAGGTAAAATCCTTTCTAGCCCGTGGCGGCAATATTGCCTGGGGGATAATTCCGAACGATGAGGATGCTTTAGCCAAAGAATCTTTGCCCAGCCTTCGCGACCGCCTGGAAGATGCCATGGCTCCATTCACCAGGGATGGCGTTAGATTCAAGCAGCTCATAGCTCAGGGATTGATAACTCCCTCTTGCGGTCTGACCGGGCTATCGCCGGAGGCAGCGCGTCAGGCTTTGGAACTGACGGCTGAGTTATCCAGTGTCCTAAGAAGTCGATATGTGATGTGACCCGGTGAGATAACTCCCCCTCAGGTTGTATCCCCTAGGGGCAAAGGCTATCATTCTGCGAATCTTCCTCCAAAGCTCCTATCTTGGTCACCCTTTGCGTGTGTCTGCCCCCTTCGAAGTCGGTAGCCAGGAAGGTCCTGACGATTTCGGAAGCTGACTCGGTGTCTATATCCTCCCCTCTGAGGCATAGCACGTTGGCATCGTTATGCCGGCGGGCTCGTTGGGCTGCAAATGCATCGCAGCAGAGAGCCGCCCTTATGCCCTTTACTTTGTTGGCAGCTATGCTCATGCCTATGCCAGTGCTACAGATTAGAATGCCCTGGTCAAAACTGCCCGAAGCCACTGCCTCTCCAACTTCACGGGCGATGTCAGGATAATCCACGGGGGCAGTGTTGTGGCAGCCAAAATCCTGATAACTATGACCCGAGCTGTGCAGAAGAGGCGTGATTAGCCCCTTCAAGGGAAAGCCGCGGTGGTCAGAACCTATGGCAATGCGCCTCATTATCTGCCTCCCGGTATTCTCTATAGTCTCGGTCGATTTTATATGCGGGTACGATGCCCTGGCGCAAAATCGCCGGCGACTCGCGGGTCATCTCCACTACTGTAGATTGCTTTAGACCACATCGGTGGGAAAGGCAATCCCCCCACCCTTTTTGAGGATCTTGATCCCCTGTTCAATGCGGCGTTGCCGAATGTCCATCCTTCTTAATGCCAGTATAACACGGGGCCTGCCTGGATCAGAAGGTCCCCCTTTGTGCATCCGGATTCTGCGAAGGCTTTAACTACAAACGGCAGGTATTGCCAGGCGGGGAGCAGACTTCAGCCATCTCGGTTGATAATGGCTCAGGACAGTGATAAGCTAAGTATATCCGACGCCGTGCACCTGACGTGAAGAAGAAGAAAGAAAGCCACAGGATTGCTGCCAGCGATGATATTGAGGTCTCCACCTATCTCGAGCTGGCCAGAGAGTTGCGCGGCGAGCAACCTGTAGTTGAGCCTAAGGAACCGCCGGGCGAGCGCGAGACCATAGTAGTGCTCGACTTTGGCTCTCAGTATAGCATGCTCATTGCCAGGCGGGTACGGGAATGTCATGTTTACTGTGAACTTGTCCCTTATGATACGCCGTGGGAAAAAATAGCTCCTCTCAACCCGCGGGGATTCATCCTCTCAGGAAGTCCGGCTAGCGTTTACGATGCTGATACTCCCCTCCCCATGTCCTACATCTACGAAAGCCATCTGCCCGTAATGGGCATTTGCCACGGGATGCTGGCTGTTGCCAACGACCTGGGTGGCCAGATAGCTCGAGGAGCGAAACACGAGTATGGACACACAATCCTGCACGTCACCGCTGAGGACTGCCCTCTCTTAGCTGGTCTTCCTTCATCTCTCCCGGTGTGGATGAGTCACGGTGACCAGATAATAGAGTTGCCTCCTGGCTTTAAGAGCCTGGCTTATACTGAAAACTCGGCGTTCGCTGTCATAGGTAGCGATAGTGGCATCTACGGGTTGCAGTTTCACCCTGAAGTGATTCACACAGCTCACGGGAAGACCATATTCCAGAATTTCGTGCTTCGGATATGTGGCTGTCAGGGCAACTGGACACCAGCTAACTTCATATCCGAGAGCGTTGCCAAGATCAAGGAGCAGGTGGGCGGCGGGCGAGTGGTCTGTGCTCTTTCGGGAGGTGTCGATTCAGCAGTGGCTGCTACCCTTATTGATCGTGCCATTAGCAGCAAACTGACCTGTATCTTCATCAATAACGGTCTGCTGCGTCGTGATGAACCTGAAAGAGTGCTTAATACATTCAAACGCAACTTCAAAATGGATGTAGTTTACGTAGATGCTGCCGATAGATTCTTAGCGCGACTCAAGGGGGTTAGCGATCCCGAGAAGAAGCGGCACCTGGTAGGAAACGAGTTCATCCGGATTTTCGAGGAAGAAGCAGCCACATTAGGCAAGGTTGATTTTCTGGCCCAGGGCACTCTTTATCCTGATGTCATTGAAAGCACCTCTGCGGAAACCAAAGCTGCCGCCAAGATCAAGACCCATCACAACGTGGGCGGATTACCGGCCAGAATGAGATTCACTCTTATCGAGCCTTTGAGGTATTTGTTTAAGGACGAGGTTCGAGAAGTGGGCCTGGCTTTAGGCCTGCCTGAGGATATGGTCTGGCGACAACCGTTTCCTGGACCGGGATTGGCAATCCGCGTTATCGGTGAAGTGACGAAGGACAAACTGGATATACTGCGGGCCGCTGACTGGATTCTGATGAGCGAAATCAAGAAAGCCGGACTTTACCGCCAGCTTTGGCAGAGCTTTGCTGTACTCACTGATCTCAAGAGCGTTGGCGTCATGGGCGACTACAGAACATATGGCTACTTGGTAGCGATCAGGGCAATAACCAGCGAAGACGCCATGACTGCTGACTGGGCTCGCTTGCCCTACGATCTGCTGGCCAGAATATCTGACCGCATTGTTAACGAAGTGCCCGGTGTCAACCGGATGGTCTACGACATTACTGGCAAGCCGCCGGCAACCATAGAATGGGAATAGCTGCTCAGCTTACGGTCATTTTTGAGAGAAGACTTCAACATCACGCAGGGCGATAGGAGATAGCCAGGCCAAATCTGATTCCAGAGCTAAAGCAAAATTCAACAACGTAAAGATTGAAAAGGAGGGGAAAAGATGAGTTATTCGTCTGAAGAAATCAGCGAGGAACAGCTGGCTATTCTCGCTGACCTGGAGATGCTGCGCGAGGATTTGGTGGCCGAGTTGCAGGCCATTAACCAGTACGAAGACCATATGCTAAATCTGGAGAATGAAGGGGCTGTGACTGCACTGGAACGCATTATTGAAGATGAAAAGGAGCATGTCGCAGAGTTGCTAAAAGCCATTCAGAATCTCGACCCCGTACAGGCTGACAAATTCAAGGAGGTCTTATGATGCCATGGCAAACAGAGTGAAACTAAAAGGCGTGAAGAAGAATAGGGGGAAGCACAAGAAGAAGCGGTGACTGTGCTTCGAGGCCGGGTTCTGTTGTTCCCGGGTCGCGACCTTCATCATCATGCTGGGTGCCATCTGTCGAAAAATCGATGTAGAACGGCCAGAGAGCGGAGGATGTGGCAGGGATACGCCGTGATGACTCACACGCGAGGCTGAATCTTGAAGATACTGGTTATTGGGGGTGGGGCCAGGGAACATACTCTGGTCTGGAAGCTTGTCCAGAGTCCCAGGGTGGGAAAAGTTTTCGCTGCCCCTGGGAATGCCGGCACAGCGTCCATCGGGGAAAATCTGAATTTGCGCCCCACCGATATCGAAGGTCTGGCCAAGATAGCTAAAGAGAAAGGCATTGACCTTGTCGTGGTAGGCCCTGAGGCTCCGCTGGCTTCGGGCATGGTGGACTACTTCGATAGTCTGGGTATTCCCATTTTCGGTCCCACTAAGGCAGCCACACAGATAGAATCAAGCAAGGCTTTTGCCCGAAGTTTGATGGAGAAGTATGGCATACCCTGTCCCAGAGGCGCCATTTTTTCTGCCTATTCTAAGGCTCGCGAATACCTTCAAGAACAGCGTCTGCCTGTGGTCATCAAGGCCGATGGATTAGCCGCTGGCAAAGGTGTGATTATCGCACGTTCTTTGGCAGAAGCCCACAAAGCCCTCGGCGATATCATGGAAGCAAGGATTTTCGGCTCCGCAGGAGACAGGGTGGTAATCGACGAATATCTTAGCGGTCGAGAAGTAAGTCTCATAGCCTTTACTGATGGCAAGACAGTCTCACCTATGGTACCAGCTTGCGACTACAAGAAAATCGGGGATAATGACCAGGGTCCCAACACCGGAGGTATGGGAAGTTACAGCCCACCGGGCTTTTTCTCCGCCGGGATGATAGAAAGGGTAACCAAGGATATTTTAGTGCCGGCTGTGAAGGCCATGGCTAAAGAAGGCCTGCCTTATAAGGGAGTGCTCTATGCGGGGGTAATGGTTGTCAATGGAGAGCCTGTGGTGCTGGAATTCAATGCTCGTTTTGGTGACCCGGAAACTCAGGTCGTTTTGCCCCTGCTCAAGACTGACCTTGTGGACATACTTATGGGGGTAGTTCAAGGCAACCTCGACCAGGTGAAAATAGAGTGGAGTCCCG
>SOJG01000025.1 GCA_004375885.1 Dehalococcoidia bacterium | reverse complement strand
ATTGGCAGTATCCCTTCTCCAGTTCAAAGAGGAAGTAATCAACGCCGTCAGCGCCATCAGGGGGTGCCTCTATATCCAGCGCATACTCAAGGGTGCGAAGATAGTCGCGAATGGCCACAGCCTTTTCGTACGGGGTCTCAGCATCCCTGGTCAGTTCTTCTGCAAGGTCTGTGACACGCGAGGGCATAGCGTCGGGAAGTTGCAGGTATCTGTCCAGGACCCAGCCAGGGTACTCGATACCTGCTGCGCGCAGATCGGTTTCCGATGCTGTCGACACAAGCACGGTAGCTTGATACGAACCCCCGGCAGCGAGAGGATTGGTGCTGGACACAGAAAGCGTATCTGGCGGCATCGGGATACGCCGCTCTACGGTAACCTTCTCAACTCCCCCCGCTGCATACTCCCAGGAAACCGCCCACACATCCCCGGGCAACATGGATGTGATTTCCGCCTCTGTAAGGGGTTCGCTAGAGGCAGCGCTCGATTCCCACAGGCGCTGCACTGCCTTCCTCACATCAAGCGGGAGACTGTCTGCTTCTACAGACAGGTCTGCGCCACCTTCCTCAACCGCTATCAGGTAACGGGCAGGTTCAAGCACCTCAAGCTGATAGTCAATCGACATGTCGATTGGACGGCCGCCCAAATATAGAGGTTCGCCTGTCGTCAGTGATGGCAATCCCGTTACATTCACCTCAACCTGCTGCCACTTCTGGAACTCCGTATCCACCCCTTGCATGGGGATCCATTCGGGAGACACCAGACGCGTGTCGCCAGTCTCCCATCCCTGGTGCGTGTACACATCATAGCTCCTGGCGCGCAAGTAGATGGGGAAGGGCGCCTCTACCATGAGAACAGGCTCCCCTCTCACGGTTATGCCTCCTGCAAAAGGCTGGGTAGGCCCGAAGGAATGGCCGGGATCTGGCTTTCTACTGGGCACCCCAGCCAGTACCCTGGCAAACTCTTCCCCTACAACTCTAACCGGAGAGCTTACCCTGTCCCATACCGCGGCGATGGGGTCAACTCGGGCCGCCTGCATGGGCAGCAAGGAAGTAACCAGCACAACCACCAGTGCCAGCCAGAAGACATCAGGTAAACGCAGCCATGAATGTGCCCGAATGTGCTGGATGCCTCTCTGCTCCCAATCGTGCTGACGCTCCAGGGTGAACAGACGCGCCGCCAAGAGGACGGCTACGAACAGATACAGGTAGAAGTAGAACCTCTGCTCTATCGACGCGAAGTTTGTGAGGCTGACCACCACGGCGATGCTGCTGGGAAGCAGCGCGCCCCATATGTTGCGCCTACGGAACAGAAACCACGAGCAGACAAACCCCACCAGCCACGAGGTGAACACGAGAAAGAAACTGAAGGGCAATATGTCAGTGCTGGTGCCACCGCTGACCAAGGCCTCCCACCACGCGAAGAGGCGGGTGGCGACCTCTGCCAACCGGTCAAGCCTGCTCGCTCCTTCAGCCACAGCCGTGAGTTGATAGAAACTAAGGGCCAGACCAACGAGCAAGCCACCGATGGCCAACCGCCAGGCGTTGAAGCGTGTCTTGGCCAGGAGAAGCCCCAGCACTACACTGCAGAGCGCCATACTGTACAATCCCGGTAGCGGCACCCACTGCGCGCTCGCCATCACCCAAACCGCCAGCAGCACAGAGAGCAGCAGAAGTATGAAAGCCGTCCACCCTTCCGAAGGCCCTCTCACCATCTGCCACAGAAGAGCCTGGATATGCTCGATAGCCCATGATGCGCCGACCTTGAAGCGTGTCAGCGTCCAGGATATTCCCCTGCCGGCTTTTCCTATTTCTGGCGCCATATCTTCACCCTACGAAACCTTAGAAGCCGGTACGACTTCAGACGCACTCAACTGCTCCACGACAGGCCAGTCATGCAGAGTCACAGGTGCGGCCAGTGCAAGGGGAAGAGCATCTCCCCTCCGCACCACGTAGGCAGGAATTGCAGCGCTCACAAGCCTCATTACTACTTCGTAACAGGATTGGCTCCCTCCGAAGCTCGCAGGATCGACAACCACCACCACGACTCTGAGCCCACGGTATGCCAGATTCTGCAGTACAGGTACCCACTCGGTGGCGGTGGAGGAGGTAACGACAAGCAGAGAAGCAAACCTGTCGAATGTCAGCGCGGTTTGGGAAAGCACCTCAGCCAGAGGGGTACGCCCTTCGGTCTTGGACCAGGCGAGGGTGTCCAGCACGTTGGACATCTGCCTGACGCCACTTGCCAGAGGGAGAAAGTATTCCTGATCGCCGAACGCGATCAGGCCCACCGAGCGCCCTCCCGTGATGGCAACACGAGCCAGGGATGCCGCAGCGGCGACAGCATACTCATCCGTCCTCTCCATGCCCTGGCTGTGCTGAACTCTCCGCTCCAGGTCTACAACAACCCACACGTCACCGAATCCACCGGAGTCGAACTCCTTGGACATCAGCTGCCCATGCTTGGCTGTGGAGGGCCAGTGGATCCGATTCATGCTATCACCGTGGTCATATTCCCGCACGGTGCCGGCATGAGCACTTCGAGTCGGCGGACGATGCCGTATCCTTTCCTCCCCCGAGAGACCTGCTGAGGGAAGGCGAAAATAGGGCAACTCCGCGGCAGGCGGGTAGATCACTACCTTTATGGCGTCTCCCCTGATGACTTCCACCCTGAATAATCCCAGGAAATCGCTGCTACACGCCACCAGCGGACCCATGGTGTAGACACCGCGGGCATAACAGCGTCTCTGTACCTCCCAGGCCTCCCACCCCCTAGCCGGGAGCCGAGTAGCTCCTCCACAGACATCACCGGGCATGTCACTCATCTGCATGATCTCCACCCAGCTGGTCGGCAGAAACGACTTATTACACACGTAGATCGACCCTTCCAGCACATCCCCTACCTGTGCGACTGACGACTGTCCTTCCACGCGCATATCCAGACGCCACAGATTGAGCCGCGTCCAGGCATAGCTCACACCCATAACCAGGGCCAGGAGATAGGTCAAACGATACAGGACGCCCTCACCTGTAGCTAGCGCAAGGAAAAGGATGACGACAAACAACAGCACCATCCCCTTTCCCCTCCGAGTCGTCTCAGCACAGAAACGGGACACCACTCTTCTTAGCATTATCATGAAGCAGTTAACGTTTGCCAGAGTCCCGGCCCACAGCTCGTAACCCTCTGCTACATACTATAACGCGGAAGCCTAAAAAGGGTTGCATCATTCCCCTTCCTCTGATTCCTTATGGCACGATTCCTTGGCCGGGGTTGCCCATGAAAGCTTGTATGACCGCGATTGAGCATTGCTCTTCCACCCGCGTATCGGCGCGCGGCGGCCTCAGGCTGGGCTCCCGGCCCTGCCCAGCGCCTAGAAACAGCTCAGACGATGCAGGATCCCTTCACAGATACCAACAGCAGGCAACAGGATCACGACCAGCAAAGCCACCATCGTTCTTCCCCGCGCCTGTCTTGACATGAATACAGCGCTGCACAGACCTCATCATCTGCACAGAGCGATCAATTCACGCAGAGTTGTCGTCGTACGCATATTATATCACCCACAATACAGTCAAGCCACCGCAAGTTACATTATGTCAATGAGCCAGGCTGGAGGTTCAAGCCACAGCTTGGCCATCGCAGCCGGAGGGCATTCACAGCCCGGGAGCATTATATGCTCCGTCGACGATTCATTCCAGCCCACGTCGCTTGAGGATTCGTCCCCTTCTCACGCGGGCGGAGACGTGCCTCGGCGATGACAGGTCATATGATAGCTATTCCTCGTGGGGAGCCCGGGACCTTGGCCTCCACTAGATTGCGCGGAGTCACCTTGCCCAGCCGCCAGCCGCTTCGGCCCGACAAGGCACCAGCCTTTGTCATGGCGGCAGTCTCTGGTCTCAACTTGCCGCCCTGTTGCTAAAGGGCGGGACATGGGAATAGAATAATCGGGAAAGCAAGCAGTGGCCAGAATGACAGGCTGCAACCGGCAGATGAGCCGCACGATTGTCTTGGGTATTGGCAACCAGCTGGGCGGCGATGATGCCGCCGGCATCCGACTCGTGGACATCCTCAACCGGAGATTACACGGAGCCAAGGCTCCCTGCCCGGCTCAGGTCACTGCCATAGACGCCGGCACTGCTCCAGAAAGCTATGCCTCCGTCATCCGCCGGCACCAGCCTGACTTACTGCTACTAGTGGATGCCGCAGATATGGGTTTGCCTCCTGGTGCTCTGCGCATAATCAGGCCAGAGAAAATCAGCCTTCTGTCCTTTTCCACACACCATATGCCGCTCTCCATGTTCATATCCTATGTGAAGGACTTCTGCGGCGAAGTGGTGCTTGTTGGAGTTCAGCCCGAACAGACAGAGATGGGCAAACACATCTCACAGGCGGTACGCGACAGCATGAGGAAGTTGGCTGATGCCATCCTGGAAGGGCGGGCAGTTCAAATTGCGCCGTTGGAGTAGGCCAGTCAGCTCGGTGGCGCCGGCTCCTCTCCAGCTTCGGTGCCCGCCTTCTTTCTCTTTTTCGAGCCCGGCAGTTCGCCGCTGTCAACAACTACCAGTTCGTCGGAGAATTTGTCGTAGCTGGAGAGCAGAAATTCCTCAGTCATGGCCAGGGTATTCACCGGACAAACCTCAACGCACTGAGCGCAGAAACAACAGCGTGATATGAACACCTTGATCTTCTTCTCTTCGGGCAGCCACTCGATGGCCTGCGTAGGACATACCTTGTAGCACTGCTGGCAGCCGCTGCAGTTCTCCCGATCGTATGCGATCTTGCCGCGGAACCCGGACGGCACTGTGACTGGTGCAATCATCTGCAATTCGCCTTTGGCAACACTGTCTAGGAATCGAATGGTTGATGCTGGAGCGTATTTTGCCGGGAACTTATTCGTCGCTGGACTTAGAAAGAGCTGCTTCAATATCGTTCTTGCTGCTTCAAACATTTTCATCACACCATGGAATCAACTGATATCAGTATCAAACCGACGAGACTGATGAGGGTCATGGCTATTATGTAGACCCAACTTGCCTGACTTATCTTGAATCGTGCCATTGCCGTGCGTATCACCGACATACTAATGAACATCACGGCAAAGACCTTGACCAGAAAGAACAAGGCATCGACTATTCCGGCGACGACTGGCGCGCCAATTCCAACCAGAGGGGAGAGATTATATGGAATGAATAGAGCCACTACCAATGATGACATGGCAAAAGCCTTTATTATGTCAGCGACGTAGAACAAACACAGGTTTCTGCCCGAATATTCAACCAGTAACCCACCAGCGATTTCGGTTTCAGCCTCGGCTACATCAAATGGCACCTTGGCACCTTTACCAGATGTAACCACCACGAGGGTAAACAGCAGAATCAGCGAGCCCACTATTCCCAGCGGGCCGACCAAACTCCATATAGGATATTCGGCAATCGTAGAAAACATAAATGGATTGGCGGTGGTAGCGTGACCGATGCGCCAGCCGAGAGAAACTATAGCTACTGCCAGAGGGAATTCGTAGCTCATCAAGACGACCATCTCCCGCTGTGCCCCCACGGTGGCATATGGTGAACTGGAGGCAAAACCACCCAGGGCGAACGCAAGGGACGGTAGTACCAACAGGTATACTATCAATAGGGCATCACCAAATCCACCCAAAAGCGCTTGAAGCCCAAACAAAGGTATGTAAAGCAGCAGTAAAGCCGAAGTTATCAGACAAGCAAAGGGGGCCGCCGTGAACAGCCACGAGATGGCACCATCGGGTATGATGCTCTCTTTCATCAGCAGCTTTTG
>SOJG01000037.1 GCA_004375885.1 Dehalococcoidia bacterium | reverse complement strand
CTTACCTCTTTTGCGGTCCGAGAGGTACAGGCAAAACCAGCATGGCACGCATCCTAGCCAAGGCGGTTAACTGTCCCAACCAAGCGGGCGGCGAGCCGTGCAATGCTTGCGATATGTGTCGCTCAATCACCGAGGGCAGGGCTCTGGACGTAATAGAGATAGATGCCGCCAGCAATCGTGGCATCGACGAAATCCGTAGCCTGAGAGAAAAGGCAAACTACGCTCCCAATCTTGCCCGCTACAAGGTGTATATTGTAGACGAAGTGCACATGCTTACCGAGGCGGCCTGCAATGCCTTGCTGAAGACATTGGAGGAGCCGCCAGGGCATGTAGTTTTTGTCTTAGCTACCACTGAAGCGCACAAGGTGATGTCCACCATAGTATCAAGATGTCAGCGGTTCAATTTCCGGCGCCTGGGGCAGACCGAGATAATGGACAAACTCCAGCGAATCTGCGAGAAGGAGGGAGTTCATATTGAGCCTGATTCCTTAAAGCTTATTGCCCGTGGTGCCACCGGGAGCCTTCGAGATGCCGAAAATATATTGCAGCAGATGATTGCTTGCTATGGCAACCGAATTGAGCTTGATCAGGTTCGAGCGGAGCTTGGCGTCGGTTGGAATTCACGAGTAAGGCAGCTAGCACGATCTGTGGTCGCCAGGGATGTGACTGCCGGGCTAAGAGTCATAAATAGCCTCGATAGCGATGGTGTTGACCTTCGCCAGTTCAATCTGGGCTTGGTAGAATACCTTCGAGCATTGCTGTTGGCCAAATCGCGGTGCGAGGAGGCTCTGGACGTTACGGGCGAAGACTGGGCTGAGATGGAAGGCCTTGCCGCCAATGCTCGGCTGGACTACCTGCTAAAGGCAGTCAAATCGTTTTCCAGCATAGATTTTCGAAGCGGCAATTACTCCGCCTTGCCCTTGGAGCTGGCTTTACTGGATTGTGCTCTATCTCCGCCTGGAGGCCAGGACCAGCCAACTACCGCTAAGCCTTCCGGCGTAGGGAATGCCGCTCAGACAGCTGAGCCATTAGAGGAAACTGAGGTTCCTGCGGCATTGGATCGCGAGTCCGTCGGGATGGCGGTTCGCGACGAGATACCTGCAGTACGAGATGGTGCCGAGATCCCGAACACAAACATCTCTCACGACATTGATTCCCTCCGCAGTCATTGGAGGGAGTTCATCAAATCCCTGCGAGGGGAAGGTTCAAGTGGCAATCTGGATGCCTTTCTGCGTAGCGCTTGTGACCCTATAGCCCTTGAAGATGATACACTGGTATTGGGTTTCTACTACTCCTTCCACAAGGAGAAGATCGAAGACGCTAAATACCGACATCTGGTGGAGAAGAAGCTTAAAGAGGTCTTCGGCCGGCCCTATAAGATACGGTGTATTTTGGTCGATCATAAACCGGAGATTCAGTCCGAGGCAAGGATACACAATCCGGTGATCAAAGCTGCTCTGGAAATGGGAGCCCGCATCAGTGAGGAGGAGCCGTAGTCCCCAGCCAAATCGAAGGAAAGGAGGCAGATGGACAAATCAATACTGCGTCAAGCCCAGCAACTCCAGGCGAAGCTGGCTAAAGCCCAAGAAGAACTGGGCAGCATTACCGTGGACGCTACCAGCGGAGGCGGTGCCGTCAAGGTGGTGCTTGATGGACACCAGAAGATTCATTCAGTGGAGATATCTCCCGAGGTGGTGGAGGCTGGGGATGTAGAGTTGCTGCAGGATTTGGTCATGACAGCTGTTAACGAGGCTGTCGCCAAGTCGCAAGATCTGGTTAGCAGGCGCCTCAGCAGCTTGACCGGTGGTCTCAATATCCCGGGCTTGCCCTAGGGGAGAGCCCAGAGATGCGTGGCTCTATGTCGACCGGAGCCTGAGCTAAGCGAAGGGTCTAGAAAGAGCGTCGGAGATTCTTCGCTGCGCTCAGAATGACAGGAAGGTAGTCGGAACGCCAGCAAGGTGCAGGATTCAGGAAAATGAGATTTGTCGCTCAGCCGATAGCTAGGCTAATCGAGGAATTCAACAAGCTGCCTGGAATCGGGCCAAAAAGCGCTCAAAGGCTGACCCATCATCTCCTGCGCAGCCCCGACGAAGAAGCTAAGGCTTTAGCGGAGGCTATTCTGACACTAAAGGAACAGATAAAGCTCTGTTCAGTTTGCTTCAACACGACTGACTGTGACCCTTGCCGAATCTGCCAAGACAAAGATCGTGACCACTCTAGAATCTGTGTTGTGGAGAGACCTTCAGACATCTTCCCTCTGGAGCAAACGGGGAAATACGACGGTGTTTACCATGTGATTCACGGAACTATTAGCCCGGCACAGGGCGTAGGACCCGACGCACTAAGAATAAAGGAGCTTTTGACTCGGCTTCAGGATGACTCAGTAGTCGAAGTTATCATCGCAACTAACCCTAATGTAGAGAGCGAGACCGTGGCCATGTATCTGCAACGGATTATCAAGCCCCTCGGCATTCGCGTGACGCGCCTGGCTCGCGGCCTGCCCTTCGGCGCTGAGCTGGAATATGCTGACGACCTAACCCTGGGGCAAGCGCTGGAAAACAGGCGAGAGTTCTGAGGTGTACATGGCCGTGCCTCGACAGACAACTCCATTCCAAGAACCTTACAGGGGTTCTCGTTTATCAATTCGCTACGATGGGCTGGCGTGAGACGCGGCGTGCAGTCCCTATCGGCAGATTCACTCCCTTGTTGACCCAACGCGCACGAATTCGCAGCAAAGCTGCAAGGCAGGGACATTTGCCCGGCGCAACAGACTACAATCTAAGATTCTGGAGAAACTGAGCTATCACCTATTGGGTATCATTAGCAAAGGAGAAACCGGAATCCCCAGGATATGACATGATGAGGAGTCACCAGTCGGGAGAAGGATCTCAGCATCGAATTCTCGTCACTATGTCCCAGCAAGGCGAGGGACAGTTTACAGGGTCACATGGTCATGAGGGCTCTAAAGCTACGATGCCTGACAAGCTGACGAATGGGGCATGATATACTATGGGCTAAGCCAGTTCTGAGAACCGGCTTATTACAGACTTAGTTGCCCATTGAGCAAGGAGGGAAAAATGAGAACAAGAGAGCAGTACATTCAGGGTCTGGCAAAAATGCGGCGAAACATTTATCTCAATGGCGAGTTAATCGACCGTACAGATGAACTACAGATGGACTGCATAAATACCATCGGCACTACATTTAACGAGGCTGCCAGGCCAGAGAACGAGGACCTCTGCACTGCTATCTCTCATCTCAGTGGCGAGCGCATCAGCCGCTTCACTCACATCCACCAGAACACCGATGATTTGCACAAGAAGCAGGACATGACCCGCATGCTCTGCCAGAAGGTGGCCGGCTGTATCCAGCGCTGCATGGGCATTGACGCCACGAATGCTATCTACAACGTATCCTACGAAGCGGACAAGATGAACAGAGGCGCCACACAGTATCACGAGAACTTCAAGAAGTGGCTCAGTCGCTTCCAAAGCGAAGACCTGGTGGGTTGCTGCGCCCAGACGGACGTCAAGGGCGATAGGATACTGAGGCCTGCTGACCAGCCCGACCCGGATGCCTACGTACGGATTAAGGAGAGGCGTAGTGATGGCATCATAGTCAGTGGCTGCAAACTGCATATCTCCGAGGCGTCAGTTGCCGACGAGGTGCTGGTAGTGCCGACGCGAGCGTTACGTCCAGAGGACAAGGACTACGCCGTCGCCTTTGCCATTCCCGGCGATTGGGAAGGGCTGAAACAGGTGGTTACCATCCATAACCTCAGACCCAGGGAGCACTTCAAGCGTGGCTTCCTACCCGGAGCCACAGACTCTTACATGATATTTGATGACTGCTTCGTGCCCTGGGAAAGAGTCTTCCTTGCCGGCGAATGGCAGCATGGTGGCGTGCTGGCGCTCCTCTTTGCCCTCTTCCACCGCCATTCCTATTCTGGCTGCAAACCGGCTATCGGCGACATAATTCTGGGAAGTGCAGCACTTGCTGCCGAGGCTAACAACGTCCACAAGACACCTCTCGTTCGGCAGAAGCTGGCCGAGATTATCTTGACCACTGAGCTGGGTTATGCGGCGGGATACACAGCTTCTGCCCTGGGCAAGCCTGAGGTCTACATACCGGGAATCGGATTCGTGCCCTATGGCCCTGGCTCCTATATACCCAATTCGATTTACTGCAACGTCGGCCGCTGCTTGACGGGTGAGTCAGTCTACCGCGAAGCAGAGATGCTTTGCGACATCGCCGGCGGAGTGGTAGCTACCTTCCCTCACGAGAGGGATTTTCTGAACCCGGAGACCGGTGACCTGCTCCTGAAATATACTAAGCGCAGTCGTAACATGCCTGTGGAGGACCAGGCACAGCTTTGGCGTTACCTGGGTGATGTGCTCTGCTCAGCATCCGGAGGCATATACAACATCGGCAGTTACCACGGTGGAGGGTCACCTATCATGGAACAAATCGCTATCACCACCCAGTACGACATCGAGTCCAGGAAAAAGATGGTCAGGTACATCGCTGGTATGAGCGGTGGCGACCCTGATGCCCTGAGCAAGAAGTCGACCTAGCCAGGCAAGACAGCAGCCGAGGCAGCCCGGCTCCATCAAGAAAGGGGGCAACCCTGCCTTTCCAAAGAGAGTGCTTCGACTTCTTCGCCAGCCTGGCAACGAAATAGAGGCCAGGAAGAATCGAGCTGACCCTCCGTCTCTCCGGCGGAAATCTCGGCAGACCCGGAAAACCCATTGACGTTGCTCACGCTCAGATTCTTGCGGTCGGCTGACTTATCAGGCCGGGTTGCCCAGCAAACTCCCGCCCGGCCAAGTCTAGCGTTCGAGTGGCCACCCGGGTCGCCACGAGATCATGGATTTTGGAGGAAAATAGATTGGGCAACTGACCCCTGCTTAGTAAGTAAGCGCTTTTATACCCGCGTTTCGAAATAAAGCAGAGATGTTCATCAGGTCTTGCTCGCTCATTCTGGCTAGATTCAGTGGCCTTAAGGGGCTGTCAATGCCTTCCAGCTTGCTCTCCCCCATTTTGTGATAGGGAAGGAGGCTCACTTCAGTGATATTGTGCTCCTTGAGAAAAACAAGTATAGCTTTCAGATTCTCATCCGTAGCGGTCAAAGTAGGAATGAGAGGCACCCTGACTTGCACTGCGCACTCATCCTTCTTAAGAAGCTTTCCCAAATTCTCCAGGATTGTCTTATTGCTCCTGCCCGTGAGTTTTTGGTGTAAAACAGGGTCTATAGCCTTAATATCATAAAGAATCAAGTCCACACAGGAAAGAAGCGGCTCAAGTTCTTCATACACGAAACAGCCACACGTCTCCAAGGCAATGTGGAGTTCTTTTTCCTTGCACAAAGGGAGAAAGCTCGTGAGAAAGTCGGCTTGACAGGTGGGCTCGCCCCCGGAAAGGGTAATGCCGCCACCTGAGCTCACAAAAAAGGGCATATCAGTCATAGCCTCCTCCAATAGCTCTGCTGGGGTGTAGGACTTGCCAACAATCCGGAGGGCCTCGGCATAGCAGACCTCAACGCACTTGCCACAGCGGTCACAAACCTGGCGGTCTATTCGTTTTGTCCCCTCAAAGACGATTGCCCGAACCGGGCAGACCTTCTGACATTCCTGGCAACCGAGACATTTCTCTTTGGAAAAGCTTATCTCCGGTCTTGGCTCCAGACCTTCGGGGTTCTGGCACCATTGGCAGCAAAGAGGACAGCCCTTGAAGAAGATAACAGTCCTTATACCGGGTCCGTCATGGAGAGAAAAGCGCTGAAGGTCAAAAACAATACCATCTTCAGGCATAAGCCGGAGTTCTATAGAGAGCAGTGTTCAGTCCGGGCAATTATCTCGTCCTGTACTTCTTTAGCCAAATCAGCAAAGTAAGCTGAATAACCAGCCACCCTTACCATAAGCCCAGGATATTTTCCCGGGTCTTGCTGAGCATCAAGGAGAGTCTGCTCATCAATGAAGTTCAGCTGTAAATGCATGCCCCCCAGTCCGAAGTAAGCCTTAATCAAGGAACTCAAGGTCTTCGTCCCGTGTGCACCCTTTAGATAGTCTGGAGCAAACTTCAGATTTACCGCTACTCCGTTAGTAGCTTGAGAATAGTCCAACTTGGCAACGGACTTAAGACAGGCGGTAGGTCCTTTTTTATCCCAGCCATCATGGGGCGAGACCCCATTAGCAAGGGTTTCCAATGCTTTTCTCCCGCTTGGTAATGCGGCTACAAACTTGCCAAGACCCTTATGATTGGTCATACTCAGGAAACCGGGTAAGTAGACTCCGTTTCTGGGATTGGAATGCCTGGCCACTTCCTGACAGAAGATTTCAGCAGCTTTTCTGGCATACATATCGGGGAGTTCATCATCATTGCCGTATTTAGGAACCCGATTTCTAATTAGGTGCAACAGTTGCTCATGTCCTTCGAAGTTGTCTTCCAGAGCTTTCAGAAGCTCGCCCATAGTGACACGTTTTTCCCTGAAGACTAACTGGTCAATAGCTGCCAGAGAGTCAGCCACATCAGCTACACCCACACCCTGCACCCCAGTAAAGTTGTAGACAGCGCCGCCCGCAGTAACATCCTGACCCTTGTCTAAGCAACCTTGCGTAAGGGCTGACAATAAAGGACTGGGGTAGAGCTCACGATGAGCAATACCCATGGAATTCAGCCCAATAACCATTTGCTCTACCAGATAGGCCACCTGCTGACGGAAGGCATCAAGGACATGATCCATATTCCTAAAAGCTCGCGGGTCGCCCGTCTTAGGCCCGATTTCTTCCTGTAGGACCGGGCTGTAGCCATTATTGAGGGCCATCTCCAGACAGATAGGTAAGCTCATCAGCGCTGCATCAGTAGAACCGAAGGTCTTACGAGGAACTGATATCTCTACACAACCGATTACCACATAGTCCCGGGCATCTTCTTCCTTAATACCCTTTTTCATAAGGGCGGGGATGATGACATCATCATTCATCAGAGCAGGCATTCCACCGCCCCCCTTGACCACCTCACAGACCCTTTCAAAGTATTCACCGGGTGAGTCCTTGTGAACTCTGGCATGAAGATTGGGGTGCCTTGTCTTTATCAGTTCTCTGGTTTCCAGAAACAGATAACTGAGCCTGTTGGTAGCATCAAGCCCCTCAGGCATCATCCCGCCCAGGGTAACTGCTGGATTAGCCGGAAACCCGCTGAACAAGAGAGCCAGATTGACACTGAAGAGAGGAACAAACTCAGACATTTTGATAAAAAGGCAGCCCAGGAGCTCTATGGCTTCTTCTTCAGTCAGAAGCCCTTTTTGTAAGTCTCTTCGATAGTAAGGGTAAAGATACTGGTCGGCCCTTCCCAGACACAGGGCTTGTTCATAGTTTTCTTGGTGGAGAGCAATCTCAAGGAACCAGATGCTTTGCAGAGCTTCGCGAAAGGAATTGGCCGGCTTGGCTGGAACCCTGGCACAGATTTGAGCGATTTCGAGGAGTTCTGACTTCCTCTGCGGGTCTGTTTCTTTTTCAGCCAGTCTGAGTGCTTCCTCATGGTATCTCTGGGCAAATCCAATCACACCGTCACAGACGATTTCCACGGCTCTGCAAAAGCTGCGTCCTCTTAGCTTTTCAGCATCGCCGGCCGGGTCCTGATCGAGTTCTCTGATTTTCTCCCCGGCCTCCTCTTTGATACCTTCGAGTCCCACTTCTATCAGCTTTTCGAAGTCGGGAGCGGTATGGGAAATGCCGGCCGCTTCTGTTAAGGCAAAAAAGCCACCCTTGAACAGGAGAGACAGCGGCTCTGGTGGTGACAGAAACTCCTGCACGTGCCAGGCCAGGACTTTATCCAGCCAGAAGGGAAAAATCTCCTGGTCCAATTCCTTTATCTCTTCATCACTAATCTGGAGAGCATCTACCTCCCTCTCTCTTAAATTCCCCAGCTCCGGCCAGATTAGAAGGCCTATGAATTCAGGATAGATAATGGCCCCTATCCGTTTGCTGGTGATACCTCCCACCAATACCTCATCGGGATATATTGTGACTTCCAGGTTCCTCAAGATGTGGGTTATTGCCCTGGCCCGCCTGACAACCGGCGGCTCAAACCAAACTCCCGCACCTTTCATATAGTCAGTGAGGTAACGGGCCCTTTGAATGCAGACTTCCTTTTTTGCCCCCAAGAGCGCGTCATGAAGTCGGGATAACCTGGGAAAGGAAGCGATTGTCCTTTCTGGCGCTACTGACGGCTCAGTCATATGCCCCTCCTCCTGTTCACTGCTCCACAGTTATGCCCATGCAAACCTTGCCAGTATGTCACAGAGCTGACATTTCTCCACGACCGTCCCTGACAGGAATCAGCGTCAGGTTTCATAATAGCTTGGCCTCAAACGCTTGTCAATGCTACCCTCATCGTGCTACCCCACACCTATCTATTATGCCGGTTTATATCGCTGAGCTCTCTTCCTAGGATATCGGTGGTCACCATCACGAGCGCTCAAATCCCCTCCAGCCGGTGAGATACCCTCCTCTCCGATATCCCCAGCCTGGCGGCGATTACGTTCGTCTCCAGCCCCACCTCCTTCAACTTGAAGATCTCCTTTGTCTCTTTCCCCTTGTCCTTCTTTCTACTGGCCATCTCATGGAGGCCAGCAATGTCCCCTATCTCTCTCGTCTCTATGAGCGCCCTCTCCTCCATACCGGCAAAGACCTTCTCGCCGTCCTGAGTCCTGATTATCACCGTCGACCATCCCCGGGAGGAGCCACTGCCGACAGCAACATCGGCCAGCTCAGCGGCGAAATCCTCACAAACCAGACAATGCCTGGGGACACAGCTCTTGACCTCGGTAATGGGCAGAGACACCTCCGTCTCCCCGACACATATGTTGAAGCTGTCGGAGACGTCCAGCTTGTGCACCTGGTTGATATCCACGCCTTTCGCCGCGAGTTGCTCCGCCAAGCAGGTGTACTCATAGTTCTCCCGACAGAATAATCCCACGGTCAGCCTCACCGATGATGCCAGGGGTAAACCTTTGTGCCTGAGGTATCTTATCGACTGTATATGGCATGGCGAACCGACGACGCAGATTTTGCTCAGCCCGCAGTCAACAACAGCCGCCCGCAACTCCTTCAGCACCGGCACCGAACCGTATTTTGTACGGGATGCCCGCAGGATCTCATCCCTGGTGGTGGCAATCCGGGCTACCGGTGACCAGCCATCCCTGCCAACTACCAGTGCCCCATCTATGATACCACCGTCCAGAGCATACAGGAGTAACGTGGTTACGATTCCACCATCCTGGCAAGCTTTTCTGATTTCTACGTCCCTTGTTCTCGCCTCTACTATGCGTCGGTGTAGTCCTATGCTTCCCTTTTTCCCCCACCCGATGGTTCTGCCCTCTATGGCCCTTATCAGATCATGCCTGAGCATATAGCAGGCTTCATAACAGGTACTGCACCCCACGCAATCCGTACTACGCTTGGTTCGTCTTGGCTTGCCCTCGATAAGCTTAACGTGAGAGCCGAGACAGGCCAGGATACATGCCCCGCATACCGTGCACTCTCCAGTATCTATCACTTGGGCCTCTAGATCTTCATAGCTCAGCATACCTTCACACTCCTGCTCCGGCAGCAACCAGACTGGCCATTTTACCAGACGTAGCTTCAGGATTTCAGACTCGTGCTAAGTCAAATGCACAGCAAGCGACCCTAAAGGGCCGACGCTAAATGTTTGACCAGCTCAACGGAACATGCCTTAGAGTTCTCTTGATCTCACGAGCGCAGCACACAATGCGAATTCTGAAGGGCACTCCTGGCCTGACCCCGCACAGGCAGATGAGCCATGCTCCATACCGAAGGCTATCCGCTCTGCTTCAAGTCGCCCCCGGCTTTCATCTTAGCTATCTCTTCTTCCCTCAATTGCCGCTTGAACAGCTTCAGGGTTACAGTGAGAGGTAGCTCTTCCCTGAACTCGATGAATTTGGGCACCGCATAAGCAGGCAGCCTGTCCCGGCAGTGAGCGATTATTTCCTCCTCTGTCACTTTCCCCTGAGACTCGGTTTTCAGCCTGATGAAGGCCTTTATCCTTTCGCTGCCTGGACGTTCCGGGTCGGGAATGCCAATCGCCACCGCATCACCAACCGCGGGGTGCTCATATAAGGCATCATCGACCAGTCTGGTATAGACCTTGAGGCCAGATATATTGGCCATGTCCTTGACCCGGTCTGTGATGTAGAAATAGCCGTCTTCCTCCATTCTTACCACATCACCGGTGGCCAGCCAGCCGTCAACAAGCCCTTTGCCGGCCTGGGGCCAGTATCCAATCATGACCTGGGGCCCGCGGACCCACAGTTCACCCTCCTGCCCCGCAGCCACCTCCCTGCCCGTGTCCAGGTCCACAATTCTGACCTCTGTATCAGGCAGGGGAATGCCTATGGAGCCAAACTTCTCCACAGGCATGAAGCCCGTGATTTTGGAGAAAGATGAAAGGTTAATGTGTGTGCCACCACCGGTCTCGGTCAGACCATAAGCTTCAGTTATGGGCACACCCGTCTCGTGCCTGAATTTCTGAGCAATCTCGGGAGCCAGCGCGGCCGTCGTGGAGACAAACATTGTGGTGATCCTGCCGAGCCCCCCAGCCACCAATCGTGAGTATTGAGTCGGTACGCAGGCGCAGAAAAACGGCCGATACTTCATCAGCATCTGCACCAGCGTTTCAGTGTCTCTCGGGTCGGGCAGCAAGTATGCTTTCAGCCCCCAGTAAACGCCGAAGTGCATCATCAAGTGCCCATAGGCATGGAAAAGCGGAATGGGAATCATGCACGAAGTCTTCCCCCTGATTCCGACTTCCAATGGCTCATACGACCACGCAGTCTGCACAACTGCAACTACTCGATTGTAGTGGGTCAGCATTACTCCCTTGGGCAGGCCAGTGGCTCCCCCTGTGAAGGATAGCACCGCTAGGTCTTTCACCGGGTCGATGTCCACATCGGGCGGAGCCGGTTCATGGGTTTCTATCAAATCACGAAACTGGCAGGCGCCCGGCAGCTGTCTCAACGCGGGCTCTTCGGCCGAATAATCCATTACTGAGGTGACAATCATGTTCCTTATTCTCGTCTTGTCCTTTATTGAATTTACCGTCTCCAGGGACATGTCGGTGCAGATAACTGTCTCAGCTCCCGATTCTCCTATCTCGTATGACAAGTCTGCCGCTTTGTGCATAACACTGCATGGGACATGAGCGGCCCCGGTCTTCAGTATTCCAAAATCGCTTATAATGAACTGTGGGCAATTGGGCAGAACAGTGGCTACTTTGTCGCCCTTCTTAACGCCTAAATCAGCCAGGGACGCAGCCAGCCTGTCGCTGAGAAGCTTCATCTCGCTATAAGGGATTTCCCTTCCCAGGTAATGGCACGCAGCTTTATCAGGAAACTCAGCCGCAGTGGCATCCAGTAAACTGTGAACCGTCGTCTCGGGATAAGGCGCCTTTGTTTGTGGAAGCTTGTACGGCCCCAGCCTATACTGCTTCAGCCAGGGTTTATCACCCACACTAACCATGTTTTGCCCCCCATATCTTATCGACTACATAATCCAGGTCCAGATCCTTAAGCTTTTCCGGCGTTGGCTTGCCGGTCTTCTTATCCCAACCCCGAAACTCGTAATAAGCATCCAGCATCTGGTCCAACTTCTCCACCTTATGTCCCTGGGCAGGGCCTTCAGGCAATGGCTCCTCGAGTAGTCGCCTGGGTAACACATCATCAGCCCTGGTCAGACCTTCCCTGACGTTGAAAGCTCGGGCCAGGTTATAAACTCGCTCTCCTGCTCTTCTGAAATCATGGACGTTGAACTCCCAGCCGACGCAGTTAGCTATCATGCCAGCCCAGTCTTCAGCTGGCAGTGCCATGCCCATGAACTTGCATGTGCCCACGCAATCAAAGACGGTCAGGGCATCCTCGAGGTCTTTGACGACCTTAGCCTCAGCAGGGTCCTCTACCAGAGAGTCTTCGATTCTGCTCTCCTCAACGCACAGGAAAGGAATATCTATAAAGGCCGGGCCTTCTACGTAAGCCGTGATATGGTCGCCGCCCCGGTTCGCTGTGGCAAATGCCAACCCGCATATCTTGGCTGCCCTGGGGTCATAAGCCGGCAGTTCCAGCCCCTTGACATGCATGGCAAATCTCTCGGTGCCCTGGCCCAGCTTCATCGCTACTCTCTTAGTGCCTTCAGCCAGCAGGTCACCAATGCCTTCCCTTCTGGCTATCTTGTGCAGGAGCTGAATAACGACATCGGCATCACCGAACTTCAGTTCCAGTCCATCGGTATCGGCCTGTGTCAGTATCCCCTTCTCGTAGCACTCTGTGGCAAAAGCTATTGTGCTTCCGGCGGAGATCACATCCAGCCCGTAGTCATCACACAGGTTGTGTGCCAGTGTTATCGCCTCAAGGTTTTCCAGCCCACACATGGCACCGAAGGCGCCAATTGTCTCAAATTCCGGACCTTCGCCCTTGCAGGCATAAGGGCCACTCTTCACCACGCTCACCCGGCCGCAGCTAATGGGACAGGCATAGCAATGTTTCCTGTCCACCAGGAGTGTGCCTTCCAGCGTGATTCCGCTTATCTTGTCTATGTCAGGGAAGACTCCGGTCTGCCAGTTCCGAGTAGGAAACCCTCCCCTGACGTTTGTCAAATCTGCCACCATAGCCGTCCCGTAAGTCTCGAAGGTGATCTTCAGCATGCTTTCATTGACCAGATCATAGTTCCTCTTAGAGATTTCGCTGAAGGCAGCTTTGTTAGCTATCTTAATCTCCTGGGTCCCCCCGGCAGCCACCGCCTTCAGGCGTTTCGCTCCCATCACCGTACCAACGCCACACCTGCCAGCAGCCCGGTGAACATCGTTGATAATACCGGCATACCTGACCAGGTTCTCGCCAGCCATGCCGATGGCGGCAACATTGAAATCCTCACCCAGTTCTTCCTTGATCAACCTGTCGGTCTCGCTGACACCCCTGCCCCACAGATGCTCAGCATCTCTGAGTTGGGCCTTGCCATCGTCTATTACCAGATAGACAGGCCTGGGTGATATGCCTGTGAAGATGACCCCATCAAAGCCTGCATTCTTCAGATAGACCCCCCAGCTACCACCCGAGTTCGCCTCTCCCCACAAACCGGTTAGGGGCGACTTGGTAACTACACAATATCTTCCGGCGCTGGGCGACTCTGTGCCGGTCAGAGGACCCGTCATGAAGATAAGCTCATTGTCAGGTCCGAGCGGGTCGGCGCCCCTGGGCACCTCGTCGAACAGGTACTTCGTCGCCAGCCCACTGCCCCCCAGGAGCATCCTGCAGTCGTCCTCTTTCAGGCTCTCTTCAGAAACCCTGCCCCTTGTCAAGTCAATTCTCAGAATCTTGCCCACGTAACCGAACATGTCTGCTCCTCCTTCTCCTTGCTCGCGGGTGGCGAAAAACCGGGCCCTGTCACTCGTCAAACTTGGCGCTGACAGCATCGAGTCGCCGCACACGGTGGATCCTCTCAAACGGCGTCTGTGTCAGGCGAAGAACCCGTCTCAGCACCTTCTCATCAGGTGCCTCCCATTCACAGAAGTGCCTGTTTCCGGTGAAATCGCAGTAACTGCACCTCCAGGAGACGCCTTTTGGCATGTAATTGGGTGAGGCCTTGGCCCGTGCCAGCAACTCCTCCTCGGTGAAGGGTGTCTCATGAACAACAATGAAACGTGGCATTCTTACCTCCTTGTAAGTCCTCCCCGAGAGCTCTTACAGCTAGCGGAGTCGCTCCAGCAAAGCTAAAAATCTATACTCTTTCCTTCATACGTGTAGCCGAAGAACCTCTCGGTCTCCGCGACACTAGGTATCCGGGCAGAAACAATCAGTGAGCCATCCGCCATCAGGTTGTCTATTAGCTTCCCCATCGCCTTGTTGAAGCTATCCAATGGAATACCGGTCTCTTTGATGCTCAGGGGCTGACTGATACTGCGGGACAGGTCTCTTATGGCTTGGGCCAGCGTTGCCGCTGCCGTTTTTCCCTTAGGCACTTCCAGTTTGATAGCGTAAGCTATCTCTGCCCATAGTTCTTCGCGAAGCTCACCGATGAACTCGATCGTGTACGGCAGAAGCAGTCCTACCGCTCTGCCATGGGGGACATGAAATAGGGCACCAAGGGAATGACCTGCAGCGTGGGCCATGGCTGTCAGTGAGTTGATGAAGCCAATACCTGCCATACAGGCTGCATTGTGCATCTTTTCCCGTGCCTCCCTGTCATCGCCGTCTCGCACCGCTCGAGGAAGATACTGGAAGACAAGTTGTATGGCTTTGATACAGAGACCGTCCGAAAAGTCGTTCTTCCAGTCGCACGTATATCCTTCGATGGCATGAGTCAGTGCGTCCATTCCTGTGTCTGCTGTCATCCCAGGGGGCATTCCCCGCGCCAGCTCGGGATCTACGATAGCGATATCAGGGACAATCTCGCGGTTGATAAGGCTCAGCTTTCTCTGCTCTCTTGCATCGGTGAGGACGATCGCGAAAGTCGCCTCGGCACCGGTGCCCGACGTTGTGGCAACACAAACAAGCTTGCACCTGGCACCCAACCCCAGGCCCGAAACAAAGGGGTTTATCTCCTCTGGCTTCATATCCGGCCGTTCATATTGCACCCTCATCGCCTTAGCTGCATCCATAACCGAACCCCCACCCACAGCCACAACCAAATCCGGCCCATACCGGTTCATCACAGCCACACCCTTTTCTACTGTATGCAGCGACGGGTCGGGCTCGACCTCGTCAAAGACACCAGCTGTTGTTATCCCTGCCTGGGCAAGCTGTTCTTTGACCTTGTCGACGAGGCCCAGCCTCACAATGTTCTTGTCGGTAACTATGAATGCCGATTGCCCGTTCAGCTGAGCCAGATGGCTAAGCGCGTCCTCTCCGAAAACCACCTGCGGAGCAACAAAATACCACATGGTTGCTGATCTACTCCCCGCTAGACTACGTGTTGTGCTTTATGTCAATCGGAGTTCAGCCCTGGACCGCTGTCAGCTTCCATCCTGACTACTCGGGAAATACAGCGTCAACCTTGCTCAGGCAGTTCGTGAACTCCAGTGCTGCCCTGGGCATTCTCATGATTTGACCCATATTTCCTTTCACCTTCAGCTTGCCAGTCACCATTGCCTTAACGGGATCCAGCTTCCTCTGCAATAGCTGATTCATGACGGTGAAGGGACCGGAAATCCTGTACTGGGGCGACTTCTCACTCTCATCCTTGATGACACAGGCGGAGCGGCACTCGCCGTGCCACAGGTCGAAATAGCCAATGATTCTCTGCTTGAACGACGCATCCGGTTCAATGATGACGTACATGTCCCCCTCCCAGTTCTTGGCCACTTCCCTGTAGGTCTGACTAGCATTTAGTTCCCGCATCGCCGCATCAGCCCATTCTTGTGTTCCAATCACAAAGGCCACAGTTACACCTCCCAAGTCTTATCTATGATAGGCCCTATTATACACCACTGAGCCGGCCAGAAATCAAACGTTTGACACTCCTCTCTACACTTTCGCGGAAGCCCTTTATCATCGCGAGCCTTTTGCTCCTTCCCATTTTGAGCCGCAAGACGAAGAATCCGACCTGCGCTCAGGCCTGTCGTGGCGAAGTCGAAGGAGCAAACTCCGCATGGGATTGCCTGTGGCCAAATCCTAGTGCGCAAACTCTACACAAGTCCAAATGTCAGAATCCAAATCCCTGAGTAGCTTGGGGTATTCGTATTTTGGGCCTTGATGTTGCTTGGGAATTGGGACCTGTTCACCACAAGAATTCTATCAGCTCATCTGCCATGCTACAATAATAAGATGGTAGAGGTATTTCGGTGGAAAGCAGTACAGCCAGAGAAGGTACTATCCAATGCATTGCTCAGTCAGCAGAGGCATATCTTGCCCCAGGTGGCAAAAGATACGCCGTTATCAGTCTGAGGAAAGCCGCATCCATCGCCCGTTCAGAGGGAACATCGACCAAAGAGGTGGAAATAGAGGCGTTGAAACAGGGAATCATCCCCTGGCGATATCTCCGAAATACAGGCACAATCGGTCTGGACGGGCAGATTGCGCTATTGGAGTCAACCGTGGCCGTGGTAGGAGCAGGGGGATTAGGGGGCACTGTTATCGAGCTATTGGCCAGGCAAGGAGTAGGGCACCTGATTATTATCGACAATGACCGCTTCACCGAGGTTAATTTGAACAGGCAGCTTATGTCCACGGAAAGAAATCTGAGCGAATACAAAGTCACCGTCGCCGCAAAAAGGGTCGGCCAGATAAATTCAGCCGTCACAGTTACCACATTTCGGGAAAGGTTGACCGGGGAGAATGCTCAGAACCTACTCAGTGGTGCCGGGGTAGTAGCCGATGGACTTGATAACCTGTCATCACGGTTGGTGGTTGAAAAGGCTTGCCGTCAACTGGCAATACCCTATGTCTACGCGTCGGTAGCCGGGTCCGGCGGTCAACTCATGACGGTCTTTCCTGAAGATGTCGGGCTGTCTTCGATTTATGGGCCACCTTCCGATAGTTTGCCGGAACACGGTATGGAGACTAAGATCGGTATTCCTCCAGCCACGCCGGCAATGATGGCCACCTTAGAGACCCAGGAGGTGGTGAAGATCATCACGGGAATCGGTAAGCCTGCGCGCCACCAGCTCCTCCTGGTGGACACCATGGAATGCGCCATTGATAGAATCGAACTGAGGAGATAAGGATATGGCCGTGGTTACAGCGCGCTTCTATAGTCTCTGGCGTTCTCATCTGGGCACAGACAGCGCCACTCTGCAAGCTGACGATATAGATGATGCGCTAACCCAGCTCGAAGAGAGATTTGGCCCTTTGCTCCGAGAGAAACTCGAGGCTGGTGGAATTCAGCTGGATGGGAACATAAAGGACCATTCGCTCATTCTGCTGAACGGTATCGCCTTGCGCAATCTGAAGAGCACCCGCGTGAAGGAAGGAGACGTGCTGCACATCTTCCCGCCCGCCATCGGCGGATAAGTCCCCAGATTTTTCCAGTTGTCTGACCTGTCGGGCCTCTCCCTTCGACAAGCTCAGGCCGAGCTCAGCCGGATAGCCCGGTTGCTCAATCCATTCCCGGCCGAGCATGCTAGTACATTCCACCATTGGCATGCCCGACTGCTCGGGGCGCCACAATCTCCCCAAGTGGCGGCCGCTCTCGGCATCTTGAAGGAGGAGATTGCTCCCAGCCTCGAGAGGGCTTTATTTGACACTGCAGCGTTTCCCGGCTCCAGGAGGTCAGTATAAAAGGAGAGTCGAGGCTTTCCAGCCTCGACTCTCCTACTAGTCCTTGCTCTCAGTCCTGATAGGGTACGCTCACAAGGACATAGTTCTACACATCAAAGAAGAAGTCGCGCTCCCAGGTCTTGACCGCCTCGATTGCAGTGCGCGCCAACAGCATGTCCTTGTACGTCCAGCTTGCATACAACGCTACCTGGTCGTAGGCATGGTCGCTGGGAACTGGCGTGGGAGTCTTGCCGCCCACTATCCGGAGCTCCATAAACCCGCTCTGTCCGGGCGGAATGACACTTTGCGCCTGCGGTAATGGTGCGGACAGTTCGGCGATGTGGTTGTAGGTGCCACGGTTCATATAGG
>SOJG01000023.1 GCA_004375885.1 Dehalococcoidia bacterium | reverse complement strand
AAAAGATTCATCCAGGCCCATGCTCAAAGCGTGAGAAACCTCGATGTCTAGCCGTCGGGCCAGACCCGAGGGCGATGTGATACGGGGACGATTCACCAGGGAATCCCCACATTTGCTTGTTAGGCAGATGCTCAAGTGTTCATGAACACTCACTATGAGCAATCCACCCGCCCGCATGAGGCGGCGGCTGAACTCGGGCATTAGCCGGCAGACGCCCCATATATTCCTTGTTCTCTTATATATTCCTCTACCTCAGCGGGCACCAGGTAACGAATGGGCAGCCCCTCAGCTATGCGCTGGCGAATCTCTGCGGAGCTAATCCCGATTACAGGCATATCAAACTGAATAACCTTGTCCAGCAGCCCAGGTATTGCTGTCTGTAGGGGCTTCAAATCTATTGAGCCTAATCTGGGGGCAACCACCAGCCTGCACAGCTGAGCCAGTTTCTGTGGTTCCTTCCACAGAGGCAAATCGGTTAAGCTATCGCGCCCGAGGATGAAAAACAGACTTGCTTCAGGGCCCAGTTGCTTGCGCAGCATTGTCAGGGTATCCACCGTGTAAGAGGGACCGGGGCGCTCTACTTCGAGAGTGCAAAGCCTGAAGTGAGGGTTGCCAGCTATGGCGCGGCGCACCATCTCCACCCGGTGCACTGCCAGGGTAATGTCACGGTCTAGCTTAAGCCAGGGCTGCCCGGCAGGCACGAAAAGGACTTCCTCAAAGCCCAGTTTCGTTCTTGCTTCCTCAGCAACAACAAGGTGGCCTATATGGATAGGGTCAAATGTACCACCAAGAACGCCTATATTCACGTCTTCACTTTCTGGGCTTGGGACGGAATACTGCTATTTGAGGCTGCTCGGTTCTGGCCTCATCCTGACTCGCCCGGTCCACCATTGCTATGGCCTTCCTGACCAATTCTAACACAGCCTGCCCACTAACTGCAGAGATGTAGTAGACAGGCATCCCGACCTCGGCGAAATGCTGCTTGACCTGAGGCAGACGAGCTTGAACCTCAGGCAAATCCACCTTGTTTACCGCCACGATCCTTGGTTTTTGCGATAATCCTTTGCATAAGGCTATCTCCTTTTCCAATGTGCTGAGATCATCGGTAGCGGTGGGCGAACTGCCATCGAGCAAATAGACCAGCAGCTTGGTCCTTTCCGCATGGCGCAGAAACGCGTTTCCCAGTCCTTTGCCAAGATGAGCATCGCGAACAAGGCCGGGCATCTCCGCCATAACGAAGTCTCTCCTGACATCCGGCACGACTCCCAAAACTGGCTGGCGGGTGGTAAAGGGGTAATCGGCGATTTCGGGTTTGGCTCTCGTGATTGCCGACAATAGGGTGGATTTCCCCGAGTTTGGGTGACCGATAATACAGATATCGGTAATGAGTTTGAGCTCGAGGATGATATATCGCTCCTCTCCTGCTTTTCCCCGGGTGGCTATCTCAGGAGCCTGATTTGCCGCTGTAGCGAAACGCGCATTACCCAACCCTCCGCGACCACCCTTGGCCACCAAGACACTCTCACCCAGCATCTTCAAGTCGGCCAGAGGCATCTCCTCCCCCGAATCAGCTTTGGCCAAGACCATTGTGCCCACTGGCACCGAAATCGCCAAGTCCACCCCTTTCCTGCCGTGCTTCCGGCACCCGCTTCCTCCACGCCCATCTCCAGCCACAAATTCCCTCTGCCGCCTCGTTAAACCCAAGTCCACTACGCTGGAACTAGCCACAACAATCGCATCCCCCCCATCTCCACCATCGCCACCGTCCGGGCCACCAAACCGAATATACTTCTCCCTCCGGAAGCTGACACAGCCGTCTCCACCAGTTCCACCCCTGACTATGATCTCCCCTTTATTTATCATATCTTAATAAAGGAACATATACTTAACTGTATTAAGAATAATTAGTAATTATCATAAGCAACTCCTTGGGGGGGTGGTCAAACAGTGGGGGCGCTCACAACTCGGAGGACAGTGTGGACAGGATAGGCAACAATCTATCCACAAATCAGTGATGGTTTTACACAGCTTGGTATGCCTCTCTGGAGCCTTTCTGCGAGTCAATTCGCTCTCTTATTTCGGCAATGTGGTTAGAAAGGTTGGGATTGACATTCAATTCACTAGCTATTTTCTCGTAGCCATGAAGAATTGTGGCATGGTTCCTCCCGCCCAGTGCCTTGCCGATCTCCGTGAGGGGGCAGTTGTGTCCTTCGCGCATGAGATAGATGGCCACGTGTCGCGCCAGGCTAGTCATTCTGTCTCTTTTCTTGCCGATCAGCTCTTCTGCTGAGAGGTCGAAATGGTCTGCCACCGCCCGTAAGAGCAGCTTTATGTCCTGTTGATGGCTCGCGCTTGTCAACAACTTGTTGATTGTTTGGGGAGTGAGCTTAGTGCCGCTTAATCGAGCCTGTGCAGTTAGATATACCAAAGCACCTTCCAGCTGGCGAATATTTTCGCAGACTTTCTGCGCTATAACGTGCAGCACCCCTTCCAGTTCGGGAGTCATGGCTGGTTCCGCTTTAGCCCGGAGAATATTCAGGCGTGTCTCGAAGTCCGGCGGCTGTATGTCAGTAACAAGGCCCCCCTCAAGGCGCGATCGTAGCTTACTACTGAGCGAGTGCATGTCTTTGGGAGCACAGTCAGCAGTGATCACAATCTGACGGTTATTGTTGTATAGCTCGTTAAAGGTGTGGAAGAAGCACTGCAAAGTCTGTTTCTTGTCGATCAGGAAGTGTGCATCATCAAATAGAAGGATGTGCACACTCCTGAACTTGCTGCGGAACTTGTCAACTTGGTTTTCTCTCACAGCCAGTACAAATTCATTGGCGAATTGTTCGGCGGTAGTGTACTCCACTCGCAGTCCGTTGTGTGTCGTCACATGCCCGATAGCATGGAGTAGGTGCGTCTTGCCTTGCCCGGTACTGCTGTGAATGAAAAGGGGGTTATAAGTGCTGCCCGGATTCTCAGCTACTTCTACGGCGGCAGCGTAAGCCAGACGATTGGAATCGCTGACCACAAAACCATCAAAGGTATACTTTGGATTGAATCTATACCGCGTAGCTTTGGTACTTGTCCCGCCGTCGGTCTGACTGGTCAAAGGGCCAGCTGATGGCTGTTCGCGATTGGCGACCACGAACTGGACGTCGGCATCCTTGCCCATAGTATCGGCCAGGGTCTTCCTTACCAGAGGACAAAGGCGCTTCGAGAGCCATTCAGCGACGAAAACGTTAGGGACACCGACAACAAAGACATCATCCTTGTAGGTTAGGCCTTGGCTGTTGCTAAGCCAGGTAGTATAATTGGCCTTGCTGACCTGTATCTGAAGCTTGCCTAGGGCTCTCTTCCAAATCTCTTTCGCTGGTTCCAATCTATCCCGACTCCCGGCAACGCTCAGCCCCAAACATGACTGAGAAAGGTGTTAAAAAGAGGTTAGGAACTCACGGTTCCTTGATGAAGAATACCAATTCTGGCCCGATTTTGCTAGGCAATGTTTGACATAAGTAGAGAATTGACCGAAAATAATTCTTCTGTGAACGCGCGCATTGTCTTCATGGGCACTCCGCAATTCGCTGCCTCCATATTAGAGGCCTTACTCGAGAGCGCCTGTCAGATACTTGCTGTATATACTCAACCAGATAAACCTGCTGGCAGAGGGCACCAAGTCGCCTGGTCTCCCGTGAAAAGGCGGGTACTGGAGTGTGGAATAGCGGTTATTCAGCCGGAGACCTTCAAATCACCTGAGGCCGTGGGGCATCTGGCCAGCCTTCGGCCCGAGCTAATAATCGTGGCAGGCTTTGGGCTCATTCTTCCCGCGGAAGTCCTTTCCTTGCCTAAATTTGGCTGTCTTAATGTTCATCCTTCATTACTACCGCGGCACCGTGGCCCGTCTCCAATCGCCAATACGATTCTCTGCGGGGACGAAGCTACTGGAGTTACCATAATGCTAATGGATGCCGGACTGGATACCGGGCCGATTCTGGCTCAGGAGAAGGTGAGCATCTCCTTCATGAATACCACGGGCTCGCTTAGCTCCGAGCTTGCTGATGTGGGAGCCAGTCTCTTGCTGCAGACCTTGCCCAAATGGATTGGGGGCGAGCTCCGACCACAAGCTCAAGATGAGTCCCGGGCTACTTATAGCAGGTTGATAACCAGTGAAGACGCTGAGATTGATTGGCGCCTTTCGGCACTCGAGCTCTGGCGCAGGGTCAGGGCGTACAATCCCTGGCCGGCCTGTTATACCTGGTGTCAGGGAAAACGGCTGCAAATGCACAGCGCTCTGCCTCTTGGGGATGTAGCAGAAGGAGAGGTAGGGGAAGTAATAGCCTTGACCGAGCCGCCTGGAGTTGGGGTGGTGACCGGGCAGGGTGTTTTGGGGCTCTGCCGGGTACGATTGGAAGGAAGGCGCAGCATGTCGGCTGCCGAGTTCGTCCGCGGGAAAAGGGATTTTATTGGCTCCGTTCTGGGACGAAAGTAGCTTCTCTTGGTAGCCTTATTACAAAAACGTTTCCACCAATCTGACAGTAGCAAGGGAGCTGGAGAGGGCTAGGCTGCTGCGTAGTAGAGGAGTACTACCAAGGCCTGTATCGTCAGTAGGGGAGGCAGTAGAAGCTTATATACCTTGGCCAAGCTAGCTTTGAAGTACTCAGTCGATAGTATGAGGCAAAGGTGGACAGGGGAGAGAAGGACCCCCACATATCCACTTGTATAGGCCAGAATAAGAGCATAGCTGTTGACCTCTGAGCCGAGGGTCAAGAAGGGAACCAGTAATGGAAGGCTAATGCCGACGAATCCCATGCTAATCCCGGTGGCAAAGCCCATCAGAAAGGGCAAGACTGCCAAGAGGACCACAGCCGGCAGTCCTATGTGCTGCATGTCTGAAAAGAGGGTGTAGGCAGCCCCCGAGCCTTCTATTGTTGCCTTGTATAGCATTACGGCATATAACAAGGACAGGATTTTGAGATCCACGCCGTATTTGAGTGCTATTTTCAACTCCGGCCATTTGGCTCTTTGTTGGCTAGCCAACAGCGCCAAGGCGAGAGGAAAGGCTATCACCGCATCCAGCCCCAGCAGGACCAGTGCCACGACTAACAGGATTGGCCAAGAGGCCTTAAAGAGGTTGTAAAGGATATTCTTCCTGGTCGTACTCTCTTTTGTTTCGCGTCTCTTATACGGCTTGAGCATCCGGCGACTGGAGACGATTCCCAGTGCGATGACTAAAGCCGTCATAGGCAAAAGCGTCAGCGCTACGGAAGAAAGGCCGACAGACAGTATTACGCTTGTTGTTATGATGGCCGGATATACTGGCAAGGAAGCCTCCCATATGTGTCTGAACCAGTAATTTATGAATGTGACCCGTTCCGGCGGCAGGCCCATTCTCTCCCCTAAATCCCTTAAGGCGGTGGCCGAGACCAGGGCTCCGGCGGGCATGGGAACCAGTCCTATCGTAGCAGGAACGAGGTGCATAGCAAGTCTGGGGCCAAGTCTCTCCATCGTTGCCGCCAGGCTCGTAAGCAATCCCTTTACCTCCATCAGACGGCTCAAGGCCAGCGCACTGGCAACCACTGCCAGCAGTCTTAGAGTCTGGTGGTCTACCAAGGTCTGCAACATATGCTCCGGCAAGGACGGCACCGGAAGCAGTAGCAGCGACACGGTGAGGCTTCCAGCGAAGATGGCCAGGCCTGGATGGACCTTCAGCCTGAGGAGAATTAGAATACCGGCGATCGACGCCAGCAAAGCCACAGATGGACTCAGCATTTCAGCGCGCCTTACTCATCATCAGGTAGCGAATGTTAGTGCACGAGCGATGCAGTGATGTTCAGGAGCTGGGCTCCTTAGACAGCTATCTGCCGCAAGGGAGTGATTGGAACCAAGTATCTCTGGATCCGGGTCTCTGCTCGCAGGCCACCGACTCCGATTTTGCCGCATGCTTGATGCCAGATTATAGACTGTTGGCTTCCGAATGGCAAAAGCAG
>SOJG01000042.1 GCA_004375885.1 Dehalococcoidia bacterium | reverse complement strand
AGGCGAAAGATATGCCCGTTGTAGGCCCGCATGGTCTCGAATAGGCCGTATCCGTAGAGGAAGCCGTGATCGAACGGAGATAGCTTAGCAGCCGGGCGGGGGACAAGTCGGCCATTAAGGTAAATAATTTCTGTCATCATCTCACCGCTGTACTATCTCTCCTCCTTCAGGGAAGGGAGTTGTGAAGGATTGTGTGTTTCGGTTTTGAGAGCCTCCCAGTTCCAGACCGGCCGGGTAAACCTGAGAAAATTCCTCAAAATATCATGCCCCACCTCGGTCAGGATGGATTCGGGGTGAAACTGAACCCCCTCCACGGCATAATCCCGGTGCCTCACCCCCATTATTATGCCTTCAGGGGTTTGAGCGGTGACTTCTAGACAGGATGGGAGGCTCTCGGATTCGATAATCAAGGAATGGTAGCGCGTGGCCGGAAAGGGATTGGGCAAACCCTGATAGATAGTCTTGCCATCATGGTGGATGAGGGAGGTTTTGGCGTGTACCGGCTGGCTCCGGCCAATTTTGCCTCCGTAGGCGTAGCCAATGCATTGATGCCCCAAGCATATGCCCAGGACGGGGGTTTTGCCACCAAGGCGTAGTACTACGTCATTTGAGATGCCGGCTGCCGGCGGGACACCGGGTCCTGGGGAGATGACAATATGACTGGGAGCCAGCTCTTCTATCTGGGCCAGAGTTATCTGGTCATTTCGGTGGACCACTGGTTCCCAGCCTAGTTCACCAAGATACTGGGCTAGGTTGTAAACAAAGGAATCGTAGTTGTCTATTACCAGCACCATTTTTCAGGCTTGCTGCCAGGATGAACTAGTCCTCTCTTGCCGGAGTTAAGAAGCTCCTGGCACCAGGTTATTTCTACATCTGGTCGTCATTGACAAATCCGTGCTCGGCGTTTATCCTATTCATCGTTGTCTCATTACAGGCGCGTGGCTGCCGTGCGAGGATCGCGCAGGCGGCTTTGGTGCAGATGCTATTTGTTGTATCATAGCTGAAAAGGGATGCTCTGGCTAGGGCATGGTGGAGGAGACTATATTATCTGAGATTTTTCAAATGCGTAGGTGGCGAATTTGAACCCCTTGCTAGAGATGATACTGAGGTTTTTCTTGGCTACTGCCTTGGGGGCAGGCATTGGTTACCAGCGGGAGCGGGCAGGCAAGACAGCGGGACTACGTACACATATACTAGTTAGCTCTGGAGCCGCCCTCTTCACCCTGGCATCTATATATGGGTTTAGTGATGCGACGGTCGACATTTCTCGAGTCGCCGCCGCAGTGGTGGTTGGCGTTGGTTTCATCGGTGGTGGCGTTATACTCCGCGGCGCACACGGAGACGAGGTGGCAGGACTGACCACCGCCGCCACTATCTGGGTGACTGCCGCTATAGGACTAGCTGCGGGGGCAGGAATGTACTTGATCTCCGTGCTAGCCACCGCGGTCATCGTGGGGGTTTTGCTGCTTCCGAAGGTTCGTGGCTGAGAGGGTCATTGCGCGTGGAGCCAGGCATTCTCCATGAGAACGCCGGTTTGATGATTCAAACGATGCTCCCGCGAAGAGGCATTTGTCATGCTCAGGATTTTGCACACCGCTGATATTCACCTGGGAGCCAAGTTCTCAGGTCTGGGCAATAAGGGTGCCTCTCAACGAGAGCAGTTGAGAACCACCTTCAGGAGCCTCATTGCCACTGCCATAGATGAAGGGGTGAATATTGTCTTGATTGCGGGAGACCTGTTCGATTCTAACCAGCAACCACAAAGAAATATAGATTTGGTAATAGAGCAATTTGATTTGCTCAATCGGAATAATATTCCGGTCTGTCTTATACCCGGTACGCATGATTCTCTTGATTCCTCGTCAATTTATAAGAAAGTCGACTTTGAAGGGAAATGCTCCAATCTGAGCATTTTTACTGATGAAAATATATCTTATAGAGAGTATCCTGACCTGGATTTAACGGTATATGGCAAGCCGAACTTGAGCAATAGGTCTTACACAAGCCCGCTGACAGGGCTTGAGCGTTCGACCCCCAGCAAGTTTCATGTTGCTATGGCGCATGGGTCGTTCCATATCCCGGAGAGGATAGCGGAGGATGACCACGTCTTCAGGCTTGAGGAAATTCGGTCCAGCGGAATGCACTATGTGGCGCTGGGGCATTGGCATCGGCTCTATGCCTGCTCGGAGGCACCTCCAGCCTGGTATCCTGGGCCGCCGGAGTGGATACCTGACCAGAGAGAAAGAGGCGCTGTACTTCTAGTCAGCCTCTCTGACTCAGGCGAGGTCAAGGTTGAACCCAGAAGGATTGGACTTCGTGACTACGACGAGGTCGAAATAGATGTGGGTGAGGTGCAGGACCTGGCGGCGCTAAAAGCGCACATCTCCGAAGGGGCAAATCAAGACTTGGTAAGAAAAGCTACCCTCAGAGGGCTTCGCGATGCTGAGCTGATAGCAAACCCTGAAGAATTGGAAACGGAGCTCGGTGAGAGATTTTTCCATCTCGGGGTTATGGACAGATCCCATCCCAGATCGGAAGAAATCTCGGCGGATGAGGAGTGGTCAATCAGAAGCAGATTCATCAGGCTAATGAAGGAGCAAATCGAAAGCTCGGGAGAGGGAGAGAGAGACGTTGCCGAAGATGCCTTGCAGTATGGCATAGCTCTTCTGGACGGGAAGCTGGATGTGAAGGATCTGTGATGAGGCTTAGGAAGATCGAGCTCGCAAACTTCAAGAGACTGGCTGATTTCCGCACGCAGTTCAGCCCGGGGATAAATGTGGTCAAAGGTCGGCTGAATGAAATGGGTAAGTCTACTTTGCTTGAAGGTATTATCGTCGCCCTTTTCGGCAATCCCAAAAGCACCGCCAGGGAAGTCAAGGGGTATGTATCCTGGGGCTCAACCAGTCAGTTTCGAACCGGCCTCGAGTTTGAAGAGAGAGGGAACAGATATCTGCTGGAGAAGGATTTCGGCAAGGGAACGGCCAGGCTTACAGGTGATAACGACGACACGGAGCTTGATACCTTCAGGGAGATCTCAGAGAGGATGGCTGAGCTTTTGGGTACCAAATCCGAGGATCTCTTTTTGTGTTCCTGCTGTATCCGCCAGGCTCAGGTAAGCGAAATCGCTTCGGGCAAAAAGGAAATAAGCGAGAGCCTGGAGGAAATTGTGACCGGAGGTCAAGAGAGCACCCTTGCCTCACAAGTGATACAGAAGCTCGATAGCAGAGTCGCTGAGATGAAGAGAGGATTGGACAAACCAGCAAAAAATCCGGGAGTCCTCGCAGGCCTGAGAAACCAACTACAAGTTGCCTCACAGAGGCACGCTGATGTTAGAGATGAAGTCTCCAGGGTTGAGGCTCATAGAATCAAGCTAATGGAAGTGAACAAAGAGCTGCTTCAGGTCAAGGGGGAACATGACAACGCCAGGTCTTTGCTGGAGAAGAACAGACTGCGCAAAGAGCTTGAGGCGTCTATAAAGGACCTGGAACAGAAATTTGATGAAGCGGAGAAGTTGCTCAGCGGAATAAGAAGCCTGGAGGAAGATGTTAGGAAAGCAGACGGGGAGCTTGTGGCTATCGAGGGCCTGAAGGAAAAGCGCCAGGTCTCGGAATTCAGAAAGGGCCTGGACGCAATCCGGAACAGGCGCGGGGACATCCAAGAGGACCTGGCCGAGCGAGAGAAGGAACTGGTTGAAGCCAGAGAAAAGCTAGAGGGAAGAAAGCTCATCAGGTTTCTCGGTTCAGGGAAGAGCATCACGGCTGCAGCAGCGGTATTGGGTGGCGGGATGATTGGCATCCTGGTCGGCCCCTTATATCTCTTGAGTCTGATCGTCCTGGGCGCATGCCTTCTTGCCATAGCTGCCTGGGCGAGGGTTGCCCTCATGCGAGACAGGACCAATATCTCGGGCATTGAAGAGCGTGTTGGGAGAATGAAGGAGTCCGTCGAAGCACTAGGTAAGGAAGAAGAAGAACTGCTGACCCAGGCTAAATGCAGCACCATTGACGAGTTTGACGAAAAGGAAAGGGCTTTTTACCACTGGCTGGAGATGAAAGGGGGAGCCGAGTTCCGGTTAGAGGGGATGGTGGGCGGTAAGACAATTCAGGGGATTGACAATCAAAGGTCCGAAGCGGCCAGGAAATTAGCAGTTGAGCAGGCGAAGCTTACTCAGGATTTGATAGAGACGTGCCTGGGCCCCGAAGAATACGTCGCCTTGGAAAGGAAGGAGCAGTTGCTGCAGGCAAAGCGAGCTGATCTTGAGGAGCAGAAGAGGCGCTGTGAGGTAATCATTGAGCAGGCAAGGTTCAATATGGAGCATCAGGTTGGACTGGAAGAAGAGCTGGAAGGGCTTCAACAGGATCTGGAACAAAAAGAGAGAAAGGTGAGAATCTATCAACTGGCCAGTGAATTCATCTCCAGGGCCAGAAGCGAGATTCTCGCGTCTTCCCAGGAAGCTCTGGTGAAGGAAATAGAGGCGTATTTGTCGGTCTTCACCAACGGCAAATATGAGCGAGTGAAAATCGGCAGGGAAGACCTGGACTTCTGGGTATATTCGGATGAAAAGGAAGACTGGGCTAAGCCTGAGGAGCTCAGTGGCGGCGCCATTGATCAATTCTACCTGGCATTTCGACTTGCTCTGGTGAAGTTGATATTCAACGATAAGAGGCCGCCCTTGATACTGGATGACCCCTTTGTTAACTTCGATTCCGTCCGTCTCGCCAACACGCTGCGCTTTCTCAAAACGCTGTCTTCGGATTATCAAATCATCATATTCACGCTCAGCGAGTCATACGATAAAGTAGCTGATAATATCATTTTGTTAGGTGAAGAGGAGAAGTCTTCGTAATGAACTTAGCTGAAGAGACTCTGGCAGACTACAGTGGCGGGAGAACGAGGCGAACATGCAGTATGACATAACACTTAAGGCCGGGATCCTCATTGAGAACTGCCAGAAGAAGCTAGCTGGTTTGACCTTGGCTGACAGCATCGAGTGCTGACTGACAGAGCAGGCTGGCAAAGCAAGAAGCTGACTTCGGTTACAGAGTGGCAAGAGTCAAGAGTCCATCGGAAGTGATTTCGAAAACGAGGCTGTAGATGATTGAAAGATTCGACCAGAGGGAGTTCATGATCGACCAGGCAGGGGTTGATCGATGGCTCGCTGATTTTCTGGAGCGATTGTGTAGAAGCTTTGGAGAACGGCTGATATTTGTTGGTCACCAGGGAAGCTGGGCGCGAGGCGAACCGCGGCACGGAAGTGACATTGATGTTGCTGTGATTATCGACCATATAGATTCACAGGATTTGACTGCATTCAGGAATATAATTGGTGAGATGCCTAATGCAAAACCATTAGCAAGTGGCGTGTTCCTTTCAATATCGGAGTTGAAAGCCTTGCGTCGGTCTGAGCTAGTACAGTTCTTCTATGGATGCAAGATACTATATGGAACGCTTAACGGCATCATCGGAATGCCTGAATCAGCCGACCTCAGAGAACATATCCAAGTTACAGCATCTGCCAGTCTGTTTCACGCCCGCCACTACCTGCTCTATCCACACGATTGGAGCAAAGTTGTTCACAAGTTATACTATCCTTTCAAAGAGTCCTTCTACGCCCTGCAATCGTGGATCCTTCTGCGTGCGGGCAAGTTTATTCCGACCAAGGATGAGCTTTTCGAGCATCTATCAGAGGCTGATGATAAAGAAGTAATACGAATTGCTAGGAACTGGCAGGAATTAGAAGAGGACAGGGAAGCACAACCATCGTATTACATTGAACTTCTTGAACGCTGGAGCAGAAATATGTTGTCAAGACTTCAAAACTGTGAAAGTAATGGAGAGCGGAAGACAAGATGAACTCGTCAGCCGGATCCGTTCTCTTTGCTGTTCGTACGAAGGTGCCGAGCCCACCTAACACGGTGTTTCTGGTCGGCTTTATTCGCCCGAATGTTTGCCATCGCTCGCACTTCCCAAACACCGATACCGTTATGTGAAATCGTAGGGATTCAACAGACAAGAAAGAAGGAATGAAATGCTAACAGGAATACA
>SOJG01000091.1 GCA_004375885.1 Dehalococcoidia bacterium | reverse complement strand
GCCGCTGAGCCTCGAATAGAAAGGCAACTCGACAGAGGATTCGGAAGTTTGACAAAGACTGAAGAAAGCTGTACGATTCTGCTACCGTTGATTTGTCCGCGAACCACTTACCTAACTGATGGATGGAATCAGCCGCCAGGATGGCAAGTGAAAAGACAAGGCCTGAAATATTCTGGCATGCTGTCCGATGAGCCGAAAAGTCCGTACTCTTCTGAGCCCAATGATTTCCTGGTTGACGCTTGCGGTGCAGGCTTTCTCGGACAGCCTGCCTTAGGAACAAAAAAGAGGACTCAGAAAGGAGGCAAGTAAGACGTGGATAAGACTAGCACAGCAATGATCAGCGAAATCTTCCCCTGGCAACCTGATCAGATTTCGGGCGCCAAGCCAGCAAGGCTGAAGAACTTTATCAACGGGAAGTGGGTGGAAGCCAAGAAATATAGAGAGGTTGTGGACCCCGTCTCAGGTGAACCATTCATCCAGATGCCTGATACCAGCGAAGAGGAGTTGGCGCCGTTCATCGAATCGCTGGCAAAATGCCCCAAGTATGGGTTACACAACCCATTGAGAAACGTCGAAAGATACTTGGTGTACGGACGAGTCAGCAAGAAACTAGGCGATTTCCTCACAAGCAGCGACGGGGAAAAATTCTTCACCAGGTTGATCCAGAGAGTCATGCCTAAAGATACCGAGCAATGCCGCGGCGAAGTAACTGTCACAGCCACCTTCCTGGAGAACTTCTCGGGAGACCAGGTCAGGTTCCTGGCCAAGGGACAGACGACTCCGGGTGACCACCTGGGCCAAGAGGCGATAGACTACCGCTGGCCCCACGGACCGGTGGCCGTAATCACACCTTTCAACTTCCCTCTGGAGATACTGGCTCTACAGGTGATGGGGGCCCTGTTCATGGGCAACAAGCCAGTGCTCAAACAGGCCTCAACCACTTCTATTGTGGCCGAAGCTTTTGTAAGGCTACTACTTCACTGCGGAATGCCTGAGCAAGATCTGCTTCTGATTCACTGCGGTGGTCAGGTGATGGAAAAATTAGCAACTAACCCCGTTATCCAGTTTACACAGTTCACCGGCAGTACTTCTGTTGCGGAACGGCTGTTGAAGCTGACTGGCGGAAAGTGCCGAATCGAGGATGCCGGCTTCGATTGGAAGATAGTCGGGCCGAACGTCATCCCCTCTATGGTCGATTCTGTAGCAGCACAATGCGATAGGGATGCCTATGCGGCGAGCGGCCAGAAGTGCTCAGCACAGAGTCTACTGGCCGTGCACGAGAATTGGGTAAACGCAGGACTGCTGGAAAAAATGGCCGAACTGGCGAGCAGACGTAATCTGAGAGATCTTACTGCTGGTCCGGTACTGACCTGGGACAACGAGATGATTGAGAGGCATATAAAGAAGCTGCTAGGCATTAGCGGCGCGAAAATACAATTTGGGGGTAAACGCTTAAGCGGGCACTCGATACCATCCTGTTACGGTAGCTTTGACCCGACTGCCGTGTACGTACCACTAGAGCAGATTCTACCCAATATTGATCTGGTGACAACCGAGCTTTTCGGGCCGTTCCAGGTCATAACAACCTGGAAATCCAATGATGACCTGAAGCTGTTTCCGCATATATTCAACAACATGAAGCAGCACCTAACGGCCGGGATTGTTGATAACGATCCAGACTTCCTAAACTACATGCTGGGTCAGACCATTAACGGCACCACCTATGCTGGCATAAAGGCACGAACTACAGGGGCGCCCCAATGGCATTTCTTTGGCCCATGTGGTCACCCAGCCGCTGCTGGCATCGGAACGATAGAAGCCATCAGGAATATCTGGTCACAGAACAGGACAATCATAAAGGACACTAATGCGGCCTCTTACAGCCAGTAACCTATTCTGCGAAAAGGAGGGAATCAGAAGGAGGGTCGCCTTAGCCTATAATGGAAGGATACCTGGCAGACTTCCCAGACAGGCCACAGTTCGCGGGTGAGCCAGATATCGGCACGAGGCCAGACCATACCCCTCTGCGCCCGGGGCCGACAGCTCGGACAGCACTACATGTATAAGATTGAGGTTCATCGGCCCTGGTGTAAGAAATGCGGCATCTGTATTGCCTTCTGTCCAAAACAGAATTTGGAACCAGGGGAGATGTCATATCCGACTGCAAAAGACCCTGAAAAGTGCAACGGGTGCAAGTTGTGCGAACTCAGGTGTCCCGATTTCGCAATGTACGTATACGAAGATGAGGAGAGCCTCGATGAAAGCAGTATTGCTTCAAGGGAATGAAGCCTGTGCCAAAGGTGCCCTGGCTGCTGGTTGCCGCTTCTACGCGGGATACCCCATAACCCCTTCCTCGGAGATCATGGAAGTCATGGCTCGGGAAGTCCCCAGACTGGGAGGCGTATTCATACAGATGGAAGATGAGAGCGCTTCCCTGGGCGCTGTCATTGGTGCCTCACTAGCGGGTGTCAAGAGCATGACCGCCACGAGTGGCCCTGGATTTTCTGTCATGCAGGAACATATCGGCTTTGCCTGCATGACGGAGGTTCCCTGCGTAATTGTAGATGTTATGCGGGGTGGCCCCAGTACCGGTCTTGCCACCCAGCCATCGCAGGCCGATGTCATGCAGGCTCGCTGGGGAACTCATGGTGACCATCCTATCATTGTGCTTGCTCCTTCTTCAGTGCAGGAATGCTTTGAGCTTACCGCTAAAGCTTTTAATCTGGCGGAGAGATATCGCACGCCGGTTATAGTAATCACAGATGCAATAGTGGGCCAGATGAGAGAGGAAGTGACGTTGCCTGAGGCAGATATGGAAATTGAAGTCCGGCCGCAGCCGACGGTTCCTCCCGAGGAGTTTGTGCCATACGATGACCCAGGCAATTGCGTGCCGGCAATGCCTGCGTTTGGAGATGGATATCGTTATCATGTAACAGGTCTATATCATGATGTGCACGGTTTTCCCACTACCCAAAGTGGCGAAATAGATTTCCTCATTCGGCGACTCTTCTCAAAGATCTGTCAAGCTTCTCAGCATCTCCAGTGGTTCGACAGCTGGTATGAGAATTCTGAGACCATGGTGATAGCTTACGGCTGCGTTGCCCGTTCTGCCCTTAGAGCGGTTAGAGAAGTCAGAGAAAAGGGTCTTGACGTAGGACTAACCAAGCTGAAGGTTCTGTGGCCTTTTATGGATGCCACGATAAGCGGAGTGCTTGACAACTGTCGTAGAGTACTTGTACCGGAGATGAATTTCGGGCAGATTTCCCGTGAGGTGGAAAGAGTCAATCAAGGTAGATGCGAGATCCTTACTCTCAACAAGGTGGATGGGACAGCGCTAACTCCCCCAGAGATAGTTCGAAAGCTTGAGGAAATCCATTCATGAAACACGAAGAGCATCCAATGCGGAAATATCTGCGTCCCAACAAGAAGATGCCCACCATTTGGTGCAGTGGGTGTGGAATCGGCATCTTCGTTCAATCCCTGGTTAGAGCCATTGATCGGATTGGGTACAGCAAGGACGATGTAGTGATGGTCTCAGGCATTGGGTGTTCAAGCCGGATTCCCATTTACCTCGACTTCAATACACTGCACACCACCCATGGAAGGGCACTCACTTTTGCTACTGGAGTAAAGCTGGCCAGACCCCACCTCAAGGTAATCACCATAATGGGCGATGGTGACGCTGTGGCTATTGGGGGGAACCACCTCATCCACGCCGCCAAGCGAAACGTCGAGATCTCGGCCTTCGTCATCAATAATCACGTCTACGGTATGACTGGTGGACAGTGTTCCCCCACCACCCCCTACGGGTTGAAGACCACCACCTCGCCATACGGAAACCGTGAGGCTGCCTTTGACGTGGCTCGAGTCGTGGAGGCGGCCGGAGCAGCCTTTGTGGGCAGGGCGACTGTCTACCATACCCCTTTGCTGGACCGGCTGACGGAGGCAGCTCTGCGGAAGAAGGGATTTGCCATGGTTGAAGTAATCGCCCAGTGCGTGACCTATTCTGGACGGTGGATGGGACTCGCTTCCCCGGCCGAGATGATGACGTGGCAGAGAGATAACTCCGTGAGAGTGGAGAGGGCGAAGGAAATGAGCGAAACGGAACTGGCAGGAAAGATGGTTATTGGTGTTCTGACCGATCGAGAAAGGCCGACCTACAATGAAGAGTACAACGAACTTCTGGCAGAAGAGTCCAAGGTATGAGCTAAGGATTGCCGGCTCCGGGGGGCAGGGCATAGTTCTGGCCTCTATAATCCTGGCTGAGGCCGCCCTCTTGGACGGCAGATGTGTTGCCCAGAGCCAGAACTATGGCCCTGAGGCCAGGGGAGGCAACTCAGTCTCTGAGGTAGTCATAAGCGATACGGAGATCGATTATCCTCTCGCTGTGGAGTTGGACCTCCTTGTTGCCCTGACACAGGAAGCATGCGACCGGAATCTGTCGGCCATTAAGGAGGGAGGCGCGGTCATCGTGGACTCAAGCCTGGTCACCAAGGTCCCCTGGGAAAACGTGGCATCTTTGCCGTTCAGCCGAATCGCCCAGAAAGCGGGTGACGCAAGAGCCATTAATATGGCAGCTCTCGGTGCCGTAACGTCGTTCTGTCCGATCATCTCTCCCGAGTCTGTGATCAGGGCTATGGCAAAGAGACTCCCTGCAACCAAGGTGGAAATCAATCGCCAGGCCTTCAGGGAAGCTCTGCAAATAGCCCAGAATCTGAAAACAGAGCCTAAGACCAGTCAACGTGAGGCGGGAGCCTGAGGTCTAGACAGGCAGTCAGGCAATCTTCTTGTCAGTGTACCAAATCCCCGCCGTCCGGTGCCTCTTTGGGTTGCTCAGAATTCTCCTCGAAGTTGTCCGACTATAGCAGCTACCGGCACGGTGGCCCGTGTCTCTGGCTGACGGAACCAGGCCGCCACGAAGTGATAGCTCAGGCTGCGTCCCAGGTCTCACGCCATTCTTCCTCACTCTCCCTGGCGCTTACTTAGTGCCCGAGATGGCTGCTGCGCTATGAGCTTGTCCCCAACCATAGGTCCTGGCTCCAGGTCAACACAGCTACAACCGGGTCAACAAAGCCCACCCTCAGCACTGTTCTCAAGACCTCGTGCCGGGAGATGAAGTCGGCCAGAGGAGGACTGGTTGCATAATAGAGAGATACAAACCTGGCGCCCAGGCTGTCAGGCAGCAGCACCACGTCCCGAAACTCTCTAAGGATGTCTATTTCCGTTGCTGTATCAGTACCGTAGGCTGCGGTAGCAATGAAACACCAGGGCTGCGGAACACCCGGCGAAAAGGCATAGCCACCAAATGGTGTCCCCTCCAGGTCGTCCAGAGACGGCGTGGTATCCCGTGTTACTTTTGCCCAGATATAATCTAGGGTGGTATCGACTCCGGTGTCTGAGCACATCACCCACTCGGTGCCGTTCCACCACAGGAGCCGGAAATACTTCTGGTCTGCCTCGCTAACGTCTCCCACCTCGGCAGCAGTATAGTAAAGCCTTATCTCAATCTCGGTGACCTGATCAGTATCGGGAACGTAGACATCGATGTGTTTACCCAGTGTCACAAACTCTGGAGGGGCGTCGTCAGCGGGGTTATCCGGGTATTTGGCAACGGTTATCCTAGCTGTGCCGGTTACACCAACCTCGGTGTCAGCCTCGCCCCTGGCGTCGAGGGTATTGTCGGTTACCACCCTTGTTACTACACCGGCCGCCACCCAGGGCGAGAAGTCCACATCATTGCTGACGCCGTTGCCTCTGCCACCAGCATTCTCTGTCGGGTGAAACGGTCCGCTGGCATGACCCCACCAGTTGTAGGTGGCATCCACCCTCTGACCTCCATCATTCAGCACACCCAATCCCTCATTACCGACAATGTTGTTGAACCCAGCTACCAGGACAGAATGGTCGCAAACATATATGCCTATATCATTGTTATCAGAGATAGTGGACCCCTTCACGTTTACAGCGGATGGACCCGACCACGCCTCCCCTGGTATCCCTATCACCATACCTACTCCACTGCCCATGACGCCGAAGCCACCATTCGGCCTCATCAGCGTAAAGGTACATCCGTTGATATTGGCCTCAGCGTCCCATATGATGACTCCCGCCATGGACTCCCTCACAGTCACACCCCCCAGGGTTACAACAGAGGTGCCTGCCT
>SOJG01000078.1 GCA_004375885.1 Dehalococcoidia bacterium | reverse complement strand
CAGCCAGTATTATGGCGTTTCGAGGTGAAAGAGCCCGGGAGCCAATCGAAGCAGCGACAGCATTGGCAGCGTCATTAAAACCATTAACTACACCAAAGCCGATAGCCGCCGCAATTACCAGAACCAGCAGAGCGAGCTCAGGCATGCTTCAATACTATACCCTCAAGGACATCGGCGACATCTTCGCCCCCGTCGGTGGCGTTTTCCAGGTGGTCATAGATGTCACGCCACTTAATTACCTCGCATGCGTCAAGATGGCAAACCTCAAACAGCTCGGCTAAGGCAGCATGATACACATCATCAGCCTCGTTCTCCAGGCTGTTAATCTGCACACACTGCTTGAGAATCCATTTGAACTGGTCACGGTGGCGCAAACGAGGCATTACCTGGTTCAACTTGTAGGCTACCCTGGCTACGATTCGGGCTAACTCTCGGGCCCGGTCCGTGGGCTGGGCAATACGATAAAGGTGGGCTGTCCTGCCCGCAGCCTCGATGAAGTCCATTACATCATCCAGGCTATGGGCGAGGAGAGTAATATCCTCTCTGTCGATGGGAGTGACAAAGGTGCGGTGTAACCTCTGTATTATCTCGTGAGTGATGACGTCACCCTGATGTTCCAAATCCTTGAGTTTCTTGGCTTTCGCCTCAACATCTTCATAATTGTCAAAGAGGTCAACCAGTTCTCCTGCAGCAGCAACCAGGTTAGCCGTCCCTTGTTCAAACAGTTCATAAAACTCTGAATCTCTGGGGCCTGTGAAAAATCTAACCAAGGTACACCTCCATCAGTACACACTTCCCGTCCCGAAGTCCTGTTCGGCTACGTCGCGTATTATAGCACGCCATAAGAAATCTCTACTATGCCTTATACTCATTCATGTGATTGGCGGCACATCTTTTTTTGTCATTGCGAGGAGCTCCGATGAATCCCGATTTATCGGGACGAAGCAATCTCCAGGCACGGTACAGATGAGGGATAGTCAGAGATTGTGCTTGGTTCTGATCAGACGCTAAGGGAGGCGTACCTACTCACGACCCATCGCTTAGGGTCGTAACTTGTCTGCCTTATGCGTTTGGCTAAGCTAACCTTTGTCTTCTCCCCACCACTTCTTGAGCCGGTCGGCAATCTCTTTCTCATAGCCCTGGTCACCGGGAATGTAGTAGCGTTTCCCCCGCAGAGAGGGAGGCAGGTTCTGCTGCTTGACGAAATGGCCGGGATGGTCGTGGGCATATTCATAGCCCTTTCCGTATCCCATGCGCCGCATCAGGCCGGTTACCGGGTTGCGGAGGTGGAGCGGCACGGGCTCATTGCGGCCATCCTGTATATCCTGTCGGACCCGGGAATAGGCTTTATACAAAGAGTTGCTTTTGGGCGCGGCGGCCAGGTACACCACCGCTTCCGCCAGGGCCAGGTTGCCTTCGGGAAAGCCTACGAAGTGCACCGCCTGCTGGGCCGCCATCGCTATGACCAACGCCTGAGGATCAGCCACGCCGACATCCTCGGAAGCGAAGCGCACCAGGCGACGCGCGATAAACAGCGGGTCCTCTCCCGCCTCAAGCATGCGTCCCAGCCAATACAAAGAGGCATCGGGGTCGGAGCCACGCAACGATTTGTGCAGTGCCGAGATCACATCATGATGCTGGTCGCCAGTCTTATCATAAAGCAAGGCCCGGTGCTGCAACGCCTCCTCAATGGCCGGCAGGTCTATTGACCGCACACCCTCAGCATCGGGCGAAGTAGCAGACGTCGCCATCTCCAGGGCGTTAAGCGCCACCCGCGCATCCCCGTCGGACATGGCCACCAGGTGGCGCAGAGCTTCCTCATTCAGGCCGATGTGGAGCTTTCCCAGCCCTCTCTCTTCATCCTTGATGGCCGCCTCCACTATGAGCCTGACCTGGTCATCGCTCAGCGGATTCAATCGGAAGACCCGGCTCCGGGAAAGAAGGGGAGCGATAACCTCGAAGGACGGATTTTCAGTGGTTGCCCCGATGAAAGTCACTGTGCCATTCTCCACGAAAGGCAGCACGGCGTCTTGCTGGGCCTTATTAAAACGGTGAATCTCATCAACGAAGAGAATGGTTCGCTGTCCTGACAGTTTCAGCCTCTTCCCGGCTTCGCCCATAACACGTCGCAGATCAGCCACGCCGGCACTCACCGCGCTCAAGGGGCTGAACTGCGCCCTGGTGACACTGGCGATAATGTAGGCCAGGGTTGTCTTTCCGCTACCGGGTGGGCCCCAGAGCACCATGGAGGGAAGCTGGTCTGCCTCGATGCATTTCCGGAACACCCTTCCCTCAGCAACAAGATGTTCCTGCCCCACGAACTGGTCAAGAGTCTGCGGTCGCATCCTGGCCGCCAGGGGCATACTCTGAGGCATGGCCTTTTCCTCAGGCAGGTCGAAAAGAGGCATCCTGTCCATGACTAGTAATTACAACCTATTACTTGAATCTTCTCACCTGAAAGCGATAAAGCAGGACCGGCTCACCGACCGAGATGCCCGCCTTGAGCCTGCAAATGACAATCTGCTCCTCCACACTATCCACCCCTTCCAGGTCAGGCAGCAGAAGTCCTTTCTTCGAACCACTCTCCACGATGACTCCATACCTCCTGTGGTCAAGCTGACTTATATCCGTGACGGGCTCGGGCTCAGTGAGGATATCCACACTGTATTCCAGGTCCTCAAGCTCAGATGCCACCACCGGGGGAAAGCGAGGGTCTCTGGTGGACGAGCTGATAGCGTTGGCAATGATTTCTTCAGCCACATTATCCTTGGTCGGCTCGAAGGTGCCGATACATCCTCTCAACTCCCCATGCTTATGAAGGGAGACAAAGACCCCCGCCCGTTCCTTCATCTCCGCAGTTAGCTCCTGTGGCTCAGGCGTTTTGCCCTCTCGAACATGGCTCTCCACCGTCTCCTTGGCCAGTTTCACTACGGGATGAAGCTCACCTGCCATAAAGCACCTCCCTCAGATCCGGAAATTAAGCTCAGCTCCACAGAACTTGCACCGCGAACCATCCAGCCCCACTACCTCAGTATCAAAGCCAATGCGACGAACAATCGTCTTGCCACAAGAATAGCACACGGTGTTTTCATACTTATGCCCCGGCACATTGCCCAGATAGACAAACTTCAGCCCCGCCTCCTTCCCAATCCGATATGCCCTTTCCAACGTGGATACCGGAGTAGCTGACAGATGAGCGAACTCGTGCAGGGGATGAAAGCGAGTAACGTGCCAGGGAGTAAGCTCGCCCAGGGCATCTCGAATCCAGGCGGCGATGCCCCTCAGTTGGTCGTCGTCATCATTCATCTTCGGAATGATATTGGTCACTACCTCAACGTGCATATTCCATTTCTCCCTGGCCCGTCTGGTGACGTCCAGAATGCCTCGCCACTGGGAGATCCTGGCTAACTGGCGATAGACCCCGTCCGTGAAGCCCTTGACATCCACCCTCCAGGCATCAAGCCAGGGACCTATTGTATCCAGAGCCTCAGGGGTGGCATAGCCATTGGTGACATATACCGTGTACAGACCGTTTTCTTTGGCCAGCCTGGCTGAGTCCAGAGTGTATTCAAACCAAATAGCCGGCTCATTGTAGGTCCAGGAAATGCCCTGGCACTTGTAGCTCCGGCATAGCTCTATCTCTTTCTCAGGGGACAGTTGCCGTGAACCGGGCGGAATATCCAGGCAGGAAATCTCCCAGTTCTGGCATCCCTTGCAGTGGAAATTGCATCCCCAGGTGCCCAGGGATAAGGCATAGGTACCGGGGAAGAAATGGAACAGAGGTTTCTTCTCGATATGGTCGGGCGCCATCGAGGATACCTCCGCGTAATTCATAACGTACAGGGTGCCGCCTCGATTGATGCGCATCCGGCAGACGCCAAGCTTGCCGGGATTAATAAGGCACCGCCACTGGCAAACATGGCATCTCACACGGCCGCCAGAGAGCGTCTCATGGAGCAGCGCCTCCCTTTCCATCCCTTATCATTATACCACCGCAGCCCCACCCACCCCGAGTATGCCGCCAGCGACCAGTTACCCCGTGTCATTTTGCAGCGACGGCAGGACTAAATGCCCGCGCTACGATCCGCCAACATACACGCGAGTCAGGTCGGGAATGCCCTGAGGGCTGACCTCGAAGCCCTCGACATAAGGCTTGGTTAAGACGTGGTTGATACCATGCAGCAGGGGGAGGCAAACGGCTTCATCGACTACGTGTTGCTCCGCCTGCCGGTACATGGCCAGACGGACGGCCTCATCCTGTTCTGTGGCAGCCTGGTCCAGCAGGGCATCCAGGTCGGGATTGCTGTATTCAAAGAAGTTATACTCACTTCCCGTACGAAAGAGTATGTCCAGGAAAGTATGCGGGTCGGGGTAGTCCGCCACCCAGCCCAGCATAAACACGTCATCCTTCTCTCGTTTCAGGTGATAGATGAAATCCTCTGGCTCCAGTTGCCTCACCGATACCTCCACACCAAGGTTCTGTTGCCATTCCTGGATGATGGCGCCCAGAAAGCTGTCGATGTAATTGCCGTAGCCGGAAACGGTAACTGTGATGGGCGGCAAGTTTGAAACGTCTCCATATCTCGAGGCGGCGATGAGCTCCAGCGCCTGTTCGACATTGTAGTCCAGTCCCTCGATAGCTTCGTCATAACCGGGCATGCCCGGCGGCAAAATGCCATCGGCCACCATCATCATGTCCCTGAATATCACCTTAGCGATGCGCTCCTTGTCCACAGCATGACAAAAGGCACGACGAACGTTAATATCGTCGAAGGGTGGTTGGGCGATGTTGAAGCCGAGATAGTAGAGACTCAGTTCGGGAGTTACGGCCAGTTGGGCATGAAACGGACCAGTCACGTCGCGCACCCGGTCAATATGGGCCGAGTGAACAGAAACGACATCAATCTGCCCCATTTCGTACATGGCCATGGGTGCACCGGCCAGAAGATAGAAGATGACCTGCTCCAGTTGGGCTGGCTGGCCATAATAGGCCTCGTTACGCTCTAAGATCAACTGCTGCCCTTCCTTCCATTCCTTCAGCCTGAATGGTCCGGTCCCGTTGGGCTGGCGCCACCAGTTTTGCCCGGTTTCAGCATTGACTCTATCAACGACAAAGGCAGTTGGGTAAGTCAGCTTGCTCAGGAAGTAAACTTTGGCTACATCGATGGTAACCCGCAGAGTGTAGCCTTCAATGACCTCGACGCCTGAGAGCTCCGTCGCCCTTCCCGCCAGCATGTCTCCGGCACCAACGATATCGCCCAGATATGTAGCAGCTGTGCCCGAGCCAGTATCCGGGTGGCAGGCCCGCTCCCAGGAGTACTTGAAATCGGCAGCCTGGACATTCCTGCCGTCATGGAATTGCACACCCTGCCGCAGGTAGAAGGTATACGTTCGGCCATCGGGGCTTACGTCCCAGCTCTCGGCAATATCCGGCACTATGTTCAGCTCATGGTCAAGGCGGACCAGGCCGGAGAAGATGTGCACGATGTAAGCTTGAGAAGACGAGTCGGCGGAAATGGCCGGGTCAAGGGTTACGGGACCGGTATCCCAGAGCCGGAGGACGCCTTCGCCGCCAGCGGGTAGCTGCCCGGGCTCGCAGGCAGCCGAAAGTGGCACCAGTAGAGCCACCAGCACAAGAGATAGTAATGCAGGCTGCCAGATTTTTCTCACTACCTACCATCCACAATAACGATTGTCACGCCGCCGACACCGCAAGAGGACTTACAGGCCCTGTCACATCTTCAGCCAGTCTCGCGGCCCACTCCTCCAAACTATACCGCTTCGGATTCTCCTCCAGGTTAATCTGAGTCCGCTCGGAGCCCAACTATCGGTATTTAGAACTGGGCTACACGTCTACCAATATGAGACTACTTGTTGGTGAGACATAACCGGTATTCCCTGTTACCCAGGCCCAGTTTCTGGGCAGCATCAATTTGGACCAGGCTATCGGCGCTGTTTATCTGGCCCAATATATCGGGAGAGCTGATGTCAGCGAATTTCCCCACGGGTTTGCTTTGAGCAATCAAGTCCAGACTGGCCTTGTCAATAGCTACCACATCGGTGGAGGCCAGGATGCCGATATCCGGGACTACAGGCGGGCCGGACACGGGAACGCAATCACACAACGGCGTCACATCCTGGATGAAATTGATGAAAGCCACCTTGGAGTGAAACCGG
>SOJG01000040.1 GCA_004375885.1 Dehalococcoidia bacterium | reverse complement strand
TAGGCTGCGTCCATGAACTCGGCTATCTCCTCGAAATGGACCTTGTCCACCATCAGCCCCAGGGGAGCATAGACCATTCCGTCGGCAGCCCACAGTATCGTCGGTCTGGTATCCCTTGTTATTCCCCGAGCGCCCATCAGGATATTGCCGATATTGTCATTGATCCTTAGAGTGTTGACCTTTATGGGGGCCTTGACCTCCCCATCTTCAATGAGGTATGAGTCAGCAGTGAGTGTACCGGTGAAATCGCCAGCCCTCAAGCCGTGAATGGGGTAGGTATACCAGAGCCTTCCCACGAGAATACCTCTCTCAATCTGCTTTACAAGAGCTTCAAAGTCAGTGCTGGAGGAGGACTCAAATACGACGTTAGTCGCCGATGCATCAGGCGTCGTGCCGAACTCCCGTCCCCCTCCACGACCGAAGCGGAAGCCGTTTCTGGGTATCATGGCATGCTGGAAGTCTCCGGGATGAACACCCAGTTTGTCCTTCGCCTGGGGGTCGTTAAGAATTCTCTGGTACTCGTACCAGTCACTCAGGAGACCAGTGAGCACTCCTTCCTTTATCAAGACAGTCTCTCCGGTGGGCAGACCTTCACATGTAATGCCCTTTGAACCGCCTAGTCCCGGAGCGTTGCCTTTGTCAACCACGGTCAACAGCTCTGAGGCGACCTGGCTGCCCAGCTTGCCCAGAAAGCATGATTGCCGCGAATAGAAGGAGGAGATGGTACACGAAGGGATAATCAGGTGACTGAGGAGCTCACCAATGGGCTGGGGGCCCAAAATGACTGGGTAATCTCCGGAGGGCAGGCGGATCCCGTTCAGCGAGCTGATCGCGTTTCGCGCTGCCTCGCTTCCTGCCCTATCGTCCAGGTCACTGAGCTTGAGATGAACTGAGTAACCGCTCCCTTTGGCCTCACCCTTTTCCACCATACCGGTGACATAGGCCAATATAACCGCAGACTCATCGCTCTGGACATCCGGCATCTCATAGGAGGCGACAGCCATTCTTTCCTGGAGCATAGTGAGGTCGCCACCTACTATCAGCCCAAGTCCATTGAGCTCTCCGCCCGAAGCCATGCTTCTCAGCGTTTTGGAGCCCAGGAAAGACTCTATGGCTCCGTCCAGAATCCTCCATCCTGCCCCAACCAGGCCTTCGTCTGTGATGCTCATGATCATCGGGTCATGATAGTGAAAGAGGGTCCTCTTCTCACCCGTTGCCTGCGGCAGGCAGTGAAACTCAGGATCAACGATCGCTCCCTGTTTTGCTTTCCCTAAGGCAAGCTTCACTCCTTCCAGGGACAGGTCCCTTTCTTCCGAACCAAAGCCGACCTTCTTACCATCCGCGCTGTCCAAAACTATCTGAATCCCGATTCCATAGTCATCCGTGGACTTCGGTTCCTCAACGCCGTTACACGGGATATGAGAGGTGTAGTTGAGTCTTGTCCGTAAACGATTATTCGCTGAAGCGAAGACCTGTGCTGACTTGATCTCGGGCTGAGTCTTCAAAAAGGCAAGCGCTCCCTCAACCGATTGCTCCAATTCCCTGAGCTCTTTCACTTTGTTCCTCCTACAAGCCTGGCATAACCTCTGATGGTCGGGCCGCCATTGCCAAGTTTCTTTACCTGCATTGGCTGCCCTTTCCCACAGTTAGGAATCGGGTATATCCTAAGGTCATTGCCCACAGCATCAACTGACATCAAGTAGTCCTTGGTATTAGCCATTATTCCCCCGTCCCTGAACATCTCTCCGAGCTGACCGTTCTTAATCTCAAATACCTTTCTGGACGTGATTCGAAAATTCTCTCTGCTTTCCGAGATGGAGGGGATGCGATGACCTACCAGGTAATACCCATGGCCAACTTCACTTATGATCGCCTCCGGGTCACGTTGCCCGTTGGCAAAGACTGTGGTTGACATTCGAATCAAAGGGACAAGCGATGCGTCAACTGCCTTGAAGTGACCATTCGGGCTCACACCCAGAATGGCTGCCGTCTGCCGGGAATTCATAAATCCACAGAATATTCCTTTATCGATATGCACTGCCCTTTTGGCCGGCGTACCCTCATCGTCATATTCGTAGTGACCGTAACCCGGAAGGAGGGGGTCGGAATAAGCCGAGACAAGGGGGGAGGCCACCTGTTTACCGAGCATATTTTCTCTGAGATTTCTCAAAAACCAGCTTCTGCCTGCATAAGCTGTCTCCAGTTTGAGAGCTCTGTCAAGTTCCGTAGGGTGGCCCATAATCTCGTGAACAAGAAGCGTGTTGTAGTGAGGATCGGTCACTACTATCACCTCTTTGTCTGAAGACGGGCATGCCCTGGCCTCTGAGAGCGCCACACTGTCATCAGCCAGGTCCAGCGCAAACTGCATGAATGGCTTGGACCTGATCAGCCCTTCATCGATCCCGTCGGTCAGAATCTCCCATCCCCTTTGATGCCCAAGACAATCATAGTGACTTTGCTGCGTCCCTCCCTTTCCGACCGCCGTTACGAAACAAAACCCCGTTGTTAACGCATAAGTCCGGTCGATATTCGCCCCTTCGGAACTGACAAAGAGCTCCCTGCCAAGTAAAGTCTCAACTCCAATCTGGTTGATCTTGACTCTCGAATCACGGGAGGCTACCGCTTTAGAAACCTCCTGTGCCAACCTGCCAACTTCCTGCAGAGAGAGGTCAACCGGATTGATTCTATAGACGGCCGCTATTGTATCCTGGCGTACGTCTATTGGCGCAAGCTCATTACTCTGTAGTGACCCTCCCAGAGCTTCCCAGCGACTCTTCCTGTCGTTCTTAATCCTTGAGCTGGCGATTGCTCTTTCATAGGCTCGATGCAGTCCGTTTTGAACAGCCTCAGGAAGATTATCCACGTCTGCTGACCCAAGGGTTTGGCCAAAATAACCGGGAGCGAGTATTCGGCTGCCGGCAATGACCCTCAGCCCGTAGGCAAGACTATAGTCGCGACTGCTGAACTTCATCATGCCGTCCTGCGCCGCTGCCCCCTGTCCCTCCCTGACTGCCACCCTCAAATCGATATAGGAGCAGTCTTTTAGCCTGTGCTTATTCTCCAACGTCAGGTTGGACAGCTTGTCTTTTATTTTGTCGATTAAGGCAACATTTACCTTCGTTCCCATCAGTTAGCCTCCGTTCCTGGCGGTGAAGTATCTCGGTTTCATTGCCAATGTCCCCTCATCGCCACAATACCGGAAATAATGAGTTCCGCAGCACCTTCCAATTCCTGGCAGCCAGTCAAAAGAGCAGACTTTGCCGCCGAATCTTCCCTCACGACCAATCACCCGCGGGCCTCATCTTAGGTTCTCTTTGACAGTTTGTCAATGTTAGCGCGAGCTGTGCTATCGTCCCGCGTGCCCCCCGGCACCTTTCGCTCCTTCGCTGGCCTGTTGCTGAAGGCTTCAACGAGAGCCCCCCATACGAGACCGAGGTATGAGTTCAGTCCTGGACCAGGCGGCTGAGGTATCCCTTGATTCTGGCCAGGCGAAGCATCCAGTACAAGAAGAGAAATCCCAGAAGAACACAAATCAGGTTCAAAGTGCTCGCCCAAACCAGACTGTCGAAGGGGACTATTCCCTCGGTTATAGCCGTGCGCATACCTTCAAACATATGCCTGGTGGGCAGGACGAAGGTGAGTTTTTGCAGGAAAGGAGGAAATATGGATATGGGATAATAGACTGCGGAAAAAGGCAGCAGGACAAAGGGGATGAAAAAAGCCAGAATGTCCGCTGACGGTCCGAAGCGAACAACCAGCCCGATGGACACCACACCGAGCACCCAGCCGAAAATGAGAACGTTCATAAAAAAGGGAATGATGTAAAGCCCCAGGTCCCAGATGTTGAGAGCGTAGAGCAAGAAAGCCAGCGGAACAATGTAGAAGAAGGCCAGCAAAGCCTGGGTAACACCCACCAGGATATACCCCAGAACCAGTTCGCTCAACTTCACTGGCGAGGCAAAAAGGTTGATTATATTGCGCGACCAGACCTCCTCTAAAAAAGAAATGGCAAAAGAGCGTTGGCCGAGATCGAACATGGACCAGAAGATAAAGGCGCTGAGGATGAGCAATATGAAATCAGATGCGGCGCCGGCCGGAGCAAGGGTTTGCACCCAGAGAGTGATAAATCCCCACAGAAGCAATTCAACGGTAATGAAACCAAAAAGCGCAAACAGCTTGGGCACGCTTCGTCGGATCAGAATTATGTTCCGGTAAAATATTCCTAATACGTGTAAGAGGTTCATGAAGATTCACTGACCGGTTCTTTGGCAATCGTGATGAAGATTTCTTCTAAGTCCTCCTGACCGAAGCGTTTCTTGAGGTTTCGGGGAGTATCATCGGCCATAATCTGTCCCCGAGAAAGGAAAATAATCCTGTCTGATACCGCTTCTACTTCTCGCATATTGTGGGAGGTCCACAGAACAGCGCCGCTTGATTCCCGGATGAGTTTCAAGATTTTTGCTCTGAGCTCCCTGGCAGTGGGCGGATCAAGGGAGGCAGTGGGTTCGTCAAGCAAGAGAAGTTTAGGATTATTGACAAATGCCTTAGCTACACCGAGACGCATTTGCTCGCCCGAAGACAGCTGCCCTATCTTCTTGCTGACCAATTCACTAAGACCAAACTCGTCAAGAAGGAATTTCACCTTCTGTTTGTAATTCCGAACTCCGTAAAGAAATGCAAACACGGTCAGCCCTTCCTTGGGAGTAAGATTGTAGGGCAAAAGAGAATAGGGGGCAGTGAAGTTCATCCTAGAAAGCAGCTCTTCGCGATGCCCTTTGAGATTTTTTTCAAAGATTTCGATATCTCCGCTAGTGGGAGAGACCAGGGCGAGGAGCATCTGGATAGTCGTGGTTTTTCCGGCTCCGTTAGGCCCCAGCAGGCTGACGATCTCACCTTCTCTTATCTCAAAGGAAACGCCATCCACGGCTGTAAAACCGTTGTATTTCTTGGTCAGATTTCTTACCCGCAGAAGAATGGCACTCATAAGAGCGAGCACAATTTATACTGGAAAATGCCGAAAAGTGCAATTGCCTACGATGTAGCTGAGTACAGATCACCTGCCGAGCGGCCATTGGTCACTGTTCCCATCGAGCGGTTTTTTGTCAGAGTGCGAATTCGTGCTATATTGCATGAATCCGACTGTGCCGGAGAACAGAGCAGTGGTTGTAGAGACATTAGTGGTGGGTCCCTTTGCCACTAACTGCTATATCGTTGGTTCATCTTCAACTGAGCAGGGCATGATTATTGACCCCGGTGCCGAAGCTGCGACTATTTTGAGAACGGTGCGGCAATTGGGCTTATCCATATCCTTGATCGTGATAACCCATGCCCATATCGACCACGTTGGTGCTCTTCGCGCGGTGCAAGAGAAGACTCGTGCCCGGTTCGCCCTGCATGAGGCTGAGAAGGGACTGATGCTTGCCGCACCCATGCGTATGCTGACAGCGCTCGGCCTCACCCCTGTCAAGTCGCCTCACAAGGCGGACAGACTGCTCAGGGATGGCGACCGCATAGATGTTGGCGACTTAAGCTTTGGCGTCCTCCATACCCCGGGACATAGCTCTGGTGGAATCTCTCTGTCAGGGCACGGAGTAGTCTTCAGCGGTGATACTCTATTTAATTCCGGCATTGGCCGAACCGACTTCCCCCGCTGCAGCCACGAACGTCTGATAGAGAGCATTCACAGAAAACTCATGGTCCTGCCCGACGAAACCGTTGTTTATCCCGGCCACGGACCACCCACCACCATCGGCGATGAACGCCGAGACAATCCCTTTCTTCGGGAGTATCCCTGCTAGAGGCTTTTTGACAGTTCTTCCCCCTTACTCATATTCCCTCGTTTGCCCCGGGATAGCAGTTGCTCAGCCAGGACATATCGCGCAAGTAGTTACGGTAGTTTGCCAGAGTCTCTCTTAAGTTATCACCGCCGAACTTCTCCAGGCAGGCATCCGCCAGGACCATGGCTAACATCGCTTCCGCGATGACCCCGGCGGCCGGGATAACACAAATATCGCTACGCTCATAGTGAGCCTTGGCCTTCTCACCGCTGCGAAGGTCTATGGAAGATAAAGGACTAGCTAAGGTAGCAATAGGTTTCACGGCTGCCCTGACTATTATGTCCTCGCCATTGCTAATTCCGCCTTCGATGCCACCGGCTCGATTGGTGGCATGTCGCCAGGGAAAAGATTGCTTCG